>JABGPL010000065.1 GCA_018644935.1 Calditrichota bacterium
ATATAATGTTCAATACCAAGTATTATCTTCAAGAGACTATGGGACACCACAAAGCAGAAAGCGATTGTATATTGTAGGAATTAGAAGTGATTTACACACTACTTATTCATTCCCACCGCCTCAAAAATTAACCACTTTTCTCCTGACAGATCATATCCCAACAGTTATGAACGGACGGGTACTGACCTTTGCGACTAAAGAAGATGCTCAACAGATGTCGAAGTTTCCAGATGAGGTAATAACTGATTTTCAGGGGTACCTGACATTAAGAGGTCGTCCTGATAAACGTGTTATGATCGAACTTCATGAGGAGTCAATTTTCCCTGAGGTGGTCAGTGTAAGCAAAGGAGATATTGTCGAATGGTCGTGCATCAGTACCAATTCTAAAACGGATGTAAAATTTAGAATTCAAGGATATGAAGAAATTGGTGAAATAGTCGTTCCAACTGGTGGTGAAATAGTGCGCATTCGAATGTTAGCCGAAAGACCCGGATCTGGCTTTCCAATTATGCGGACTTCGGACGGAAAGGTATTGGGAATGTTGAAGGTCAGTGGAGCACATACAAAGGATGAGGAGTCGATGTGAGAAGTCCCATACTATTAATTGCTATGCATGAGTTCACTCTCAATCGCAGAAATAAATGGGTAGTATCCTTCGCTGGTCTTTTCACTTTAATGACATTTCTCGTTTCGTATTTCGGGATGATAACTTCCGGATACTCTGGTTTTCAGGATTTCACCAGGACCTCTGCTAGCATTATAAACTTGTCTGGATTCATTCTCCCTCTATTTGCTTTGATGCTCGGTGTTTTCAGTTTCATTACAAATTCAGAATATCTCGAGTTACTCACAACACAGCCATTAACCCGCAAACAACTATTATTGGGAAAATTTACCGGGCTTTCATTCACCATTATTGGAAGCACTCTCGTTGGATTTGGGATACCAGGTGTCATAATGTCATTGGTGATAGGTGTACAGGGTGCTATTTCATTCGGAATAGTTGTCGCGAACTCCCTAATTCTTGGTCTGGTTTTCCTCGCAATTGCCCTCTTGATCACATTGCTGACAAACCGACAGCAGATTGCACTAGGGATAGCAATCGCAGTATGGCTTTTTTTTGAATTGTTTTATGGCATGATAATGATGGGCATGACTCTTTACTTCTCACACGCTACCCTGAAGACGTTACTTCTGTTTGGTCTTCTGGGCAGTCCGGTTGATATCACACGCGTTTTGTCGCTTCTTGCTGTAGGAGGTCCCCATTTATTTGGAGCTGCTGGTGCGACACTTATTAAGATGACAGGGTCCACATTACATGCAACTTTGTGGGGCAGCCTGGGATTACTGATATGGTTAGTTATTCCGTTGGTTATTTCGATCAGACTGTTCTCAAGGCAGAATCTATAGAAGAGTAAATAATCTGTATCGATTGTGCATTTCAGCCCTTAACTACATTTTTGAATGATTTGACAATCGACTCGGCAAATTCCTTTGGAGCGTCTATATACAATGCTGTACTGTCATGCAGACCGAATTTTATTCTCGAATCAGGTTCTGTAACTACTTCAACTTCTAAATCATAGAACCATTGCTCAATGCCGGTACTTGCGTTTAAAAGTAATTCAATATCGACTCTTATTCGGTCGTTTTCATCTGAAAGATTGTTCCATTCACAAATAGAGGTACCATATCCCCTGGCTCTTAGTATCCAAAAATTATAAATAGTTGAACCGAGTTGCTCGATAATCAACAGAATCAAGGCTTTTAATGGGAATCTTTGAGGTGTATTGTCCTCATCTTTTATCCAGTATCTCACATCTTCCCTCCCTTCAATATATTGACTAACTGTGAAATAGTACCTCTGCTTTAGTTCAATTTAACATTTTGAATAGTTATTTTCCAGTCGTAGCCGAAACCCGGTCTTCTCCGAAGCCGGAAATTTCCTAAACCATGAGCATTCCCCGGTTCGAAGAATCAGGCTACCAGACCTGTGATTTTGTATGGGTTACTGCCATCCTGTATCGCTCTTGTATTTGGCTCATGAGGATTTCGAGTTTGTCTGGTCGTATGACAAAAAATCTCATTCTTCTGCCTTTGAAAAAGCTAATCCACAGCTTTATCCGGTTCTGGAATGATATCAATAATTCGATCTCCACATTCCACCTGCAGTTAATAATCGCGAATCAGATCCTACATGAGCTAGAATGGCGGGGTGACCGACGGCCAATTGTTAAACCTCCCTTTTTGGATCATTACATCTTAACTGAGTGTTCCCAAGGTTGGCGGAAGATCATTTTCTGAATTTTATGTTTCGGTCAGGATATAATGTATCAAATCTTTTATTGATAAGTGATACAAAGGATACACGCTTTTCTTTGTTGATTTGCCTCCATTTTAGATTGACTTCTCTTGACAACAGTCATACTTTCAACCTTTATTTGGATAGAAATCAAATGATACCATCGTCTAAAGGATATTGGTTGTTTGATGGAGATCTTTTTTGTCTGATATAATTTGGGAGGCGAAATGAGTTTACTTGGAAACATCCTTTGGATAATCCTGGGTGGAGGAATAATTCTGTTCATTGAATACCTACTTTCCGGTTTACTTTTATGTTTCACAATTATCGGAATTCCATTCGGTATTCAATGTATAAAACTCTCAGTCCTTGCTCTAGTACCATTTGGGAAAGAGATCCGATATACGGAACAGGCCAATGGGTTTCTGTCTACAATTATGAACGTAATCTGGATATTAGTTGGTGGGATCTGGATAGCCATCACGCATCTGGCATTTGCTATACTTTGTGCAATCACAATTGTTGGAATTCCATTTGCTAAACAGCATATGAAATAAGCTTCATTGTCGCTTATACCATTTGGGAAATATTTTGTGTAGAATAATCAAAGGAACTTTCCAGAATAACCAGGATAATCCCATTGAACAGTAAGGAACGGATCAAGCGAATCATCTCTCGCCAACCTGCGGATAGGTGCGGATTCTGGCTTGGAAATCCGCATTGGGAGACATGGCCAATTTTATTTGATTATTTTGGCACTTCGGAAGAGGAGGAAATTCGCAGAATTCTCCACGATGATTTTCGTTGGATTCAGGCTGGGACCTATATCCACCCGGAAGGAAAACCCATGCTGGATATGCGACGCAAGGGTCCTGAACTGAGTGCAGGAGGATGTTTCAGCGACTGTGAATCAATTGCCGAAGTTGAAAATTATGATTGGCCTGATCCGAAATATCTGAATTTTGAGCAAACAGTTAGAGATCTCAAATCATCTCAAGACTTTTATTGTGCCAGCGGATTCTGGAGTCCCTTCTTTCATGAGGTCTGTGATTTTTTCGGGATGGAGGAATACTTCATAAAAATGTATTCGCATCCTGATGTCATTCACGCCGTAACCAGACATCTCGTGGATTTCTACATTGAGGCAAATCTAAGATTTTTCAAAGCTGCGGGTGATCTGGTTGATGGATTCTTTTTTGGTAATGATTTAGGTGGACAATCGGATATTCTGATATCACCGGAATTGTTTAAAGAATTTATTTTCCCCTATTTCAGAAAGCTAACTGAATTGGGACACGAATATAATAAACAGGTTATTCTTCATTCCTGTGGATCAATTTACAGAGTAATTCCCGATTTGATAGGTTTCGGTGTGGATGCCATACATCCCCTACAGGCGAAAGCTGCAAGAATGGATGCAAATACTCTGGCTAATGAATTCAAGGAGCAGGTTTGCTTCATTGGTGGAATTGATACTCAAGACTTACTTGTAAATGGCAATCCAGATGATATTAGAAGAGAAGTTGATAGAATCCGTGGGATTCTCGGACCCAACCTGATAATAAGTCCAAGCCATGAGGCAATTCTGCCGAATGTCCCACCTGAAAATATCGTTGCAATGGCAGAAGAAACTACCGGATTGAAATGTGAGTTTTAGCTTAGGCATGTGTTAAATATAGTCTTGCTACTAAAAATATCATACTTCATTGACGCTTGTCGAATAAATCTGTCTGAATTAATGGAAACCGAACAAGCTTTCATGCTGGGAACGTTTTACCTATACAAAAATATTTTCTAAATACATACAAACATCTTCGCATTGTCAGGCTTTTCACATCTCCAGGCTATTTAATTCGGTTCAATCCTGTTCTGTTTTGGAACTATTTGGCATATCATGGAAAGATTCGTATCTTTCAGGAAATTAATTATTTGCTGTTTGGGTTCTGCCCAATACTCATGAACAGGACAAGTTTCACCCCGCTCACAGGACCTATATCCCAAAATGCATTTTCCGGGTACATCAAAATGTTCTATTAGTTGAGCAATTTCAAGAAGAGAAATTTTTTCAGGATCTGCGCTCAGGACAAAACCACCCTTCGGACCGCGAGTTGATTCAACGATGTTAGCAGTAGCCAGTGTCCCAAGAATTTTTGCGAGAAATGCGCTGGGGATTGATTCCTCTTCCGCAATTACCGAACGCAAAATTGGTCCGTCATCTTTGTGTTCAGCAAGGTAGATCAGTGCTCTGATCGAATATTTCCAGGCTTTTGAAAAAAACATAAGAAGAATTATGGATATTAATGTCTTTTTTTCTTTAAATTAGACTTATGGGTTCTGTTTGTCAAGTAGAAAATCAATTATTCTTGATTTACCCGTATGAAAATCTACAACTCTAATCTTACGCTAAATACCTGAACCCGATTATAAAAATCTTTCCTTTTATGTTTTAACAGGAGCAAAATTTTACACATAATAAAGAGAATAATTCGCTCACCAACATGACTATGGAGAGCTACGTTTTACATATTAGTCACTATCGAGTGCAATGATGCCCCTAAACATCAACCACAACGAACCTGAATTAAATAAATAATAGGAGTCGGAGTTTGAAGCATATTGTAATTAATCCGCATGATCTTGAACCACGAGAAATTCACAAGCTGTTACTCGGCATTATTATTCCAAGACCTATTGGACTCATATCGACAATTTCGGCTAAAAGCGGACCGAACCTGGCTCCGTTCTCATTCTTTCAAGCCATCTCTGCGAATCCACCGACACTGCTATTTTGCCCAACTCGGGACCGAAATGGAGGGATAAAACACACTCACGGCAACGTCATAGAGATAGGCGAATTTGTCGCTAATGTAGTCACAGAAAAGATGGCGACAGCCATGAACATCTCGTCTGGTGATTTTCCTGAGAATATCTCCGAGTTCGAGAGCGCCGGATTTACCCCCTTGAAATCTGATAAAGTAAAGCCCTTCAGAGTCGCTGAATCACCAGTGAACCTTGAATGCAGGGTTATTAAGATAGTTGAAGTTTCAGAGGAACCACTCGGAGGAGCAGTAATTATTGGAGAAATTCTGCGTTTTCATATAAACGAAGAGGTGTTTGATCCAGAGAATAAAATGATTAATCCTGAGAAGTTCGACCTGATCTCGCGTCTCGGTGGGATGGCATATGCACCGATCAGAGAACGCTTCGATATGTCGCGACCAATTCTAAGCACCACCTCCGAATCCAATCCTGACGACGTTAAAAAATCAAGCGAGTCATCATGAATAGTCCCATGTGGACACCCTCGGAAGAATCGGTCGAACGATCTCATATGACGGCCTTCAGACGGGAAGCTAATATTCGCTACCGATTGGAATTGTCAGACTACAAACAATTGTTTCAGTGGTCAATTAACAATCCCGAGCGGTTCTGGGGATTGATGTGGGATTTTGGGGGAGTTATTGCTGAAAAACCGGCTAGTAGCGTCCTCGACAAATCAGATCACATGATTAATGTAAACTGGTTTGTAGGGGCTCGACTGAATTTTGCACGAAATCTTCTCCGGTTTAATGATGATTCTGACGCTATAATATTTACTGATGAAACGGGATTCCGACGAACTATCACATACTCAAAACTCAGAAAGTCCGTAGGCAGGTTGCAACATGCATTGCATTCACTGGGAGTCAGATCTGGTGATCGAATAGCAGGATATCTGCCAAACCTCCCAGAAACCATCATAGCAATGCTTGCAACTGCCAGCATTGGAGCAATTTGGTCTTCATGCTCATCTGAGTTCGGTGTCCAGGGTGCACTGGATCGTTTCAGTCAGATTGAGCCAAAGGTACTTTTTGGTGCTGACGGTTATTACTATGAGGGAAAGAAGTTTGACTCACGAGCAAGAATCGCTCAAATCTCTGCCAATCTTACATCCGTTGAGAAAATCGTCTTAATCCCATATGTTGAACCAGACGACCAAACTGCTTTGTCGGAATTCATGGGAAAGGAATTAGCTGGTAAATTCACTTACTGGGAAGATTTTGTCGGTACGGAGGAAACGCCCGAATTGGTGTTCGAAAGTCTGCCCTTCAACCACCCGCTTTACATAATGTTCAGTTCCGGGACAACCGGTAAACCCAAGAGTATTGTCCATGGTGCTGGCGGAACATTAATCCAGCACCTGAAAGAGCATCTGCTCCACACCGATCTTAAGCGAGGCGACCGATTTTTCTACTATACTACCTGTGGTTGGATGATGTGGAACTGGCTTGTAAGTGGCCTGGCAACAGGAGCAACCCTAATCTTATACGAGGGCTCCCCAACGTACCCAAATCCCGGAGCTCTGTTTGACCTTGCCGAAAAGGAAAATATTAATATTCTTGGAACGAGTGCCCGGTACATTTCCGCTGTCGAGAAAACTGGCATCAAACCGATTGAGACAAATCAGCTGACCGAGCTCAGGATGATCTTATCCACAGGGTCGCCCCTATTACCTGATAACTTCGATTACATATATCGCGATGTCAAATCAGACGTTTGTTTGTCATCTATTTCTGGAGGAACTGATATTATTTCCTGCTTCGCTTTGGGAAATCCTTCCAGTTCTGTCTATAGAGGAGAGCTACAAACCCGTGGATTAGGAATGGATGTGCAGGTTTTGGACGATACTGGCAAATCTCTCAATATTGGAAAAGGTGAATTATCTTGCCTCTCCCCTTTCCCATCGGCACCTGTTGGATTCTGGAATGACGAAGATAACACAAAATACAAAAAAGCTTATTACGATAGATTCCCGGATATATGGTCACACGGTGATTGGGCTGAAATCACAAAAAGTGATGGGATAATCATTTACGGTAGATCAGACGCCACTCTCAACCCCGGAGGAGTTCGAATTGGTGCTGCTGAAATTTACAGGGAGGTTGAGTGGTTTGAAGAAATTATTGAGAGTATTGTTGTAAGTCAGCTCTTTGATAATCAGGAACGCATTGTTTTATTTGTCAAATTAAAAGATGGTTTGAGTATTACAGAAGAGCTAAAAACCTCTATTCGAAAACGTCTGCGTAAAAATGCAACGCATCACCACGTTCCCGAAAAGATTATCTCAGTCCCGGACATACCTCGAACTATCAGTGGCAAGATCGTCGAGATCGCAGTTAGAAACGTCGTAAATGGGAATAAAGTAAAAAACTTAAGTTCACTTGCCAATCCTGAAGCTCTTGATTACTTCCGGAATTTGCCTGACTTAAAATATTCTTAGAACCTATAACACAAATACTTAATTCGCTATTTACAAGTGAAAATCTGCCAACAAGAGGTGGTCTGAATGCGTAAAACAACAAATGCTGTTTCATGAGGATTCATCAGTTAAAATGTAACAGCTGTAATCATATCAATACGGAGATTTAATGTTTAACACATCAATACCCACCGGAGATGCTTCAGGTGTTTTAAAGTCAATCAGACACATTGACCACGTCACCTACGTAGCAGCTTTAGATAACGAAGAGGCATTTATTAATCGTTGGAGGGCACTAGGATTTCATGAGCATGTCAGACTTGATTGTGAACGCTTTCCAGCGACCCATATCGCACTTGTTAGCGGAAATACAGCTGAATTCCCTTGGGCGACAATGACGGGGCTTTCAATTTCGGAAGATCCCGCTTCACCGATAAACGAGTTTGTCCGCAGACATGGAGAAAATGTCCAACACGTGGCGTATAATATTGATCCCGAAGTGGATATGGTGGGTGTACACGAAGAAATGAAAAAACTCGGCTGGAATTTCATGACTCCGGTTTTAACTTACCTTGATGACGCGGGAGCCAAGTTGAGGCAGATGTTTGTTGCACCAACTCAAGCCTATGGAACTTTCGTTGAATTTGTACAGAGACTTGCAGGACCCGATGGTTCGGCATTTGACGGTTTCGATCCTTCAAACATTGACGACCTGTACCAATGCTACTCTGATTACAGCAAATCACTGGATAAGAAATGAAGATTTCAATTTTCTCGGTTTCGGATTATTACCCCGACTTACAGGTAGATAGAGCCACATTCATTGATGAGCAGGTTGAACTGGCACAGATTTCCGAAGATCTTGGATATTACGCCTATTTCAACGCTGAACATCATTTTCATGAATACGGACTGATACCAGATCCAGCATTGTTGTTAGCAGCAGTTGCTATGAAAACCAAAACGATCAAGCTGGCAGCTGCAGTTTCACTGCTGACTTTTCTCCATCCGCTTCGTGCGGCCGAGCAATGGGCAATGGTTGATAATCTCTCAAAAGGAAGGCTGATACTGGGTGTTGGGAGTGGATACCTGATGCATGAATTTGAAGGGTTCAACATCTCGATTGCTCAGAAACGAGATCGTTTTGATGAGATATTGGAGATAATGGAAAAAGCTCTTTCGCGAGAAAGATTTTCATATAAAGGCAAGTTTCACGAGTTCAAGAATGTCCAGCTGAATATCGGACCATATCAGGATCGTAAAATTGACACTGCCATTGCAATATTAACTGAGACTGCCGCCTACTACATTGGCAAACGTGGTTATCAGATAATGACTATTCCTTATGCAACAGTTGAGGATATTACCGAACTTAAGCCCATTTACGATTCATACCACCGAGGTTTGAAAGATTCGAATAACGGTGGCTCAGGTGAGATTATGGCCGGAATTCACACCTATGTGAGTGAAGAACCCGCCAGCCGAAACAGCGTTGCAAGAGAACATATCGAACGTTATGTAAACAGCCGTTTATATGCAAAGCGATCAAGTTACGACAAATGTCTTGACCGAAGAATTATCGCCTGTGGAAATCCTGATGAGGTGACCGCATCGCTACAGCGATTGATCGATCAGGGAACAGATCATATAATGACAATCCAGAATTTCGGGGGTATGCCGCTCGATAAGACACAACGCTCGATGGAATTGTTGAAGAAAGAAGTCATCCCTCGCTTGAAGGGTTACAATGGTGACATTCCCACGGAAAACTCATGAAATGTGCAGTAGTCGGAGGAACTGGCTGGCAGGGAGCTGGAGTAGCCGTCAGAATTGCCAGCGCAGGACACACAGCGATTATCGGATCTCGAATTCCTGCACGCGCAGAAAGTTTAGCGAAGAAGCTTCCCAATCTCACTGGACTTGATTCAGAACTGTTCCAGTTCTCGGAGAACGCTGAGGCAGCGAAAAATGCAGAAATCGTTTTCGTGACAGCACCAATGAACGCCCATGAGCAAATAGTCGAACATATTCGGGGCAGTGTAAAAGGAAAGATTGTAGTTGACGTAACTGCTCCGGTTGATCCTGAAAATCAAATTGAAAATCTTTGGCCGGTTGAAGGTTCAGCGACACAACAAGCTCAACGGATTTTAGAAGGCGAGGCAAGTGTTGTAGGTGCATTAAAGAACATTGCCGCTCTGGCACTACTGAATTACAAAAAGGAATCTCCTTGCGATATTCTCATTGTCGGTGATGACCTGGCTTCGAAGCACACCGTTATAGGATTGCTTGACGAGATGAACCTGACTTCTTACGATGTCGGTTCTGGTGAAGTCTGCAGAACTATTGAGGGACTTACTTCAATGTTGATATACCTCAATTATGCCTATCACCTGCGTCAACCCGGTTTGAAGGTACAGGAGATAGATCCTGGGCTGGACTTCATCCCTGATGAAGATTTGTTCAACTACGATTCTTGATTACATACTTTCGGGATCGTTCACAATTTGATTAACAAACATTTAGACGATAATGGATACTTCACAAAAAAGTCTGCGAACAGCGGGAAAAGGACTCTACCAACCGCTTTACGATCTTGGTCGTAAAGACATTGTAGCAATTGAACGAATTCACCACATTGAGTTATGGGTTGGCAATGCAAAACAAGCCGCATATTACTATCGACAAGCCTATGGATTCGAGCTTCTGGCTTATGCTGGTCCGGAAACTGGAGTTCGTGACAGGGCTTCATACATGTTGCAATCCGGGGACGTTCGTTTAGTTTTGACCACTGCATTAGGACCTGATTCACCCATAAGTGCCCATCACCTTGAACACGGAGACGGTGTTTCGGTCGTAACATATCAGGTTCCAAACGCAAGATCAGCGTTTGAAATACTCGTTGAACGTGGCGCGGAACCTGAAATGGACCCAACTACTTTCAAAGATGAAAATGGCGAAGTTGAGATTGCCGGAATAAAAGCATTTGGTGACACATCTTACCGGTTAGTGTCAATGGAAAAACCACATAGGGTTTTTCTTCCGGGTTATGAAACTCGTCAGGAATCTCCTATAATCGGCGTTACCAATAACCTGACCTTTATCGACCACATGGTTACCAACGTTGAAGACGGCAGAATGGAACACTGGGTGGACTGGTATAAAAAAGTTTTTGGTTTCAGTGTTCTCGCACATTTTGACGAGAATGATATTTCAACTGAGTATTCATCCTTACGCTCAAAGGTAATGACCAATAACGACGGACTGGTCAAAATCCCGATCAATGAACCAGCCGAAGGGAAAATGAAGAGCCAGATTCAGGAGTATATTGATTATTATCGATCACCCGGAGTACAGCATATCGCGCTTGCGACAGATGACATTATCGGTTCAGTTGCACAGATGCGGCAATGCGGAGTAGAATTCCTAAACACGCCTGATTCTTATTATAAAAATCTCGAAGACCGGATTGGAAAGATAGATGAAGACATTGATGCTTTACGACGACTTGGCATCCTTGTTGACCGGGATGATAAGGGCTACCTGCTACAGGTTTTCACCCAACCTGTCGAGGACAGACCGACAATGTTTTTTGAAATAATCCAGCGTAAAGGGTCACTTTCCTTTGGAAAGGGTAACTTCAAAGCCCTTTTTGAATCCCTCGAAGAAGAGCAACGGTCGCGTGGGAATCTTTAATAATCAAGAGAAATAATGAGAATTTGTAACCTAAAAATAAATGATGAACCCCGGCTCGGAATTCAACATAAAGGACGAGTGGTTGATCTCGTTCAATCCTGTGAGAACTCAGGCATTGAACTTGACTGGAAATCAATTGATGCTACACTAACTGATTGGATCAGCGCATCAGATCAGATCAAAAAAGCTCTTTCCAAATGCGCTGATGCTGGAAAACTGGCTCTGGTTGGAGATAATCCAATATTTCTGCCACCTGTTCGTCGTCCTGGTACTTTCAGGGATTTTTATGCATTTGAGGAACATGTGCGCAACGCCCGGAAACTAAGAGGCCTTGACATTGCCCCAGAATGGTTCGAATTCCCCGTGTTTTATTTCTCCAATCCGAATACAATAAAGGGACCAGAGGACGCAATTCGCTTTCCGCGTGAATCAATCAAATGTGATATAGAGCTTGAAGTCGGCGCAGTTTTGGGGGGTAGTGGCAGTGATTTATCCCCTGATGAAGGTGAGAAGTTAATTGCTGGATACACTATTTTAAACGACTGGTCTGCACGTGATATACAACGCAAAGAGATGGCGGTCAGTCTTGGACCTGCCAAAGGAAAAGATTTTGCAACTTCCATCGGACCTTGGCTGGTAACGCCTGATGAACTCGAAGATCGACGCTCCGGGAAAGGCTATAATCTAACAATGGGTGCGCGAATAAACGGTAAGACAATTTCAAACGGAAACTGGAAGACTATTCATTACTCATTTGGAGAAATGATAGCGCGAGCATCAGCAGCTGCGGGAGTTTTCGCTGGTGACCTCTTCGGTTCAGGAACAGTTGGCAGGGGTTGTCTGCTTGAACAGGGATTGGATCATGATTTATGGCTGAAACCTGGTGATAAAGTAGAGCTCGAGATCGAGCGATTGGGAATTCTTAGGAATGAAATAATCTAAAGGAATTATAGGTATGAAAAACCTGATGAACCGGACTATTCAATTGATCAGGGGTAAAACCGCCCCACGCGCTCATGCTGAGTTGCCTGATGGTTCGTATGAGGAAGAATGGGGACGACTGGGATTTTCTGGTACTGTTAGCCATCTCTATCATAAACATCCACCCACAGGATGGACAGATATAGATGGGCCACTAAAACCTCATTCCCTCTCCCCTCTTGCAATGAACCGCTTAGACGGAGAACGAGTTGTCTTCCTCGAAAACAGTGATGTTGCAATTGGTGTTCAACTGGTTATCGCAGACTGGAATTATTATTTCCGAAATGGTGAAGCCGATGAGTTGTTGTTTGTTCACCAGGGTTCAGGAAACCTCGAAACACATGTGGGCACCCTTCATTATGAGCGAGGTGATTACCTGCACTTGCCTCGAGGAACAACATATCGGTTCTGCCCGGAAGAATTAACAGAATTGTTAACAATCGAGGCTTTTACGGCTCCATTTGACATTCCGGAGCGGGGAATTGTTGGTCAACATGTTCCATTTGATCCGTCATTAATAGAATATCCTACCCCTGATCCAACCTCTGTTTGGAATGGAGATAAATCCGGCAAGTTTCAGGTCAAGATAAAACGCCTCGGCGCAATTACAACTTTCACATATCCTCACAATCCTTGCGATGTCATCGGATATAAGGGAGATTTGGCTCCCTGGCGGATCAACGTTCGAGATTTTGCTCCTTTGCTTAGTCACCGACAACATCTCCCACCTCCCGCTCATATCACATTAATTAGCGGAGGTTTCGTCGTCTGTACTTTCCTCCCACGCCCACTCGAAAGTGAGCCTGGTGCACTAAAGGTACCGTTTTATCATTCCAACGTCGATTACGACGAAGTATTATTTTACCATGATGGCGATTTCTTCAGCCGTTCGGGGATTGATGCAGGTATGGTAACCTTCCACCCTGCTGGTTTCCCTCACGGTCCTCACCCCAAGGCTATCCAGCGAACTGATAAAAAGACGTTCACTGACGAAGTAGCTGTGATGATTGATACGAGGCGGCCTTTAGAGTTAACACAAGCTGGGAAAGCCGTTGAGAATTCGGATTATTGGAAATCGTGGATGGAGTAGGGAGGGAGAAAGGGAGCAGAGGGGCAAGGGAGCAAGTAAAAGCAACAAACGGCTACTCAAACTTTGTTAATTTCTTTTAGCTTTTGCTTCATCAATTCCCAGGTTTCCCAGACGAGCATTGCGCATTTTACTCGGACAGGGAGTTTTGAAACACCTTCGAGGGAATTCATATCGGCTAATGCACGACGCTCATCGTGTTCTAATTTCTCACCATGCATCAGCTTTCTCATCAACTGATCGTGCTGATGTATATGGTCGAAATCTTTCCCTTTAGCCATCTCACAGAACATGGAAGCCGATGCCGTGCATATTGCACAAGCTGTGCTTCTAAATGCAACATCTACCAACGTCCCGTCTTCAACAGAGGCATACATAGTAATTTCATCTCCGCACATTGGATTAGCACCATCCATTGAAATATCAGGATTGGTTAGTTCACCTGAATGACGGGGGTGCCGATTATGGTCGAGTAGTACCTCGCTGTATATTTTATCATGAGACATTTTTAAATAATCCTCGAATCCTGTTTAGTGAATCAATAAAACGATCAACATCCTCGCGGATGTTGTAAATGTAAAAACTAGCTCTAGTAGTTGCTGGCCTCTTTAACCAGTTCATTATAGGCTCCGCGCAATGGCGACCGGCTCTGACCGCTATGTTGTCCCCATCAAGCAGTGATGCAATATCATGTGGATGTATGCCATCCATCCAAAAAGAAATTGCTCCGGTTCTGTCTGTTTGAGGTCCATGTACTGCTAAGCCCTCAATCGTACTTAGCCTTTCCAAAGCATAAGCAGCAAGGGAATTCACCATACTTTCAACTTTTTTCATTGTCAACTTTTCCAAATAATCTATTGCTGCACCCAAGCCAATAGCACCCGCGATATTGGGAGTTCCTGCTTCAAATTTATGGGGGACATCGTTATATTCCGATTCAAATAGAGAGACACGTTTTATCATCTCTCCCCCACCAAATGCAGGATCAAATCTCTCCAATAATTCTCTACGGCCATAAAGAGCTCCAATTCCAGTAGGTCCCACCATCTTATGTCCGGAAAAAGTGTAGAAATCGCATCCCATATCTGAGACATCAATCCCAAAGTGTGGAACGGATTGAGCACCATCAACAATACTTACTGCTCCTTTGCATCTGGCGATTTCACAGAGCTCATTAACGGGATGAATTGTACCTAAAACGTTGGATGCATGTTGAAAAGAAAATACTTTTGTTTTGGGATTCCAATTCGACTCAATTTCACTCAGGTCAAACCTGCCATCACCATGAAGTTTGACAAACTCAAGCTTCACCCCACATCTCTTCGCAATAATTTGCCAAGGCACAATATTGGAGTGATGCTCGGCTTCTGTCAGGAGAATAACATCTCCAGGCTTTAACAACTGATCGGATAAAATGGTTGCCAGTAAATTGATAGACTCAGTAACACCTCTGGTGAAAACAATTTCCTTGTCATCAGCAGTCTTTATAAATCTGGCAGTTTTAGATCTGGCAGATTCATAGAGATCTGTAGATTTCTCACCCAATCTGTAGGGGCTGCGGTGAACGTTGGCATTACTCTCGCGATAATATGCCGATACCGCATTGATCACAGTATCAGGTTTTTGCGTTGTTGCAGCATTATCAAGAAAAATCAGACGCTCCTCATCGTCATTATCGCGCAGCAAGGGAAAATCGAGATACAACTCAGCGGGATTCAACTTCTAACCTCAGTATTTCATGTGCAGCATCAACCATTGGTTTTCGGTCTACCAAAACCTTCCCGTCTTCAATTTTTAAATTCCATTTCCTGATTCCCCTATAAGCAGGTAATGACAATGTCCGTCCAGTTTTCAGATCAAACCGGGCTCCATGTCGGGGACAAGTTATACTTAAATCGTATCCATCTTTTTCAATAGCACTATGAGCTAATTGTGCATGCTGGTGTGAGCACGAATCCTCAACAGCATAATAGGAACCGGAGCGTTCAAAAATTGCCACAGCGTGCCCATCTACCATTACCCTCTTCCCGTTCCCCTTTGGGAAATCATTAATTGTGCCGACTTCAACGAATTCACTTGTTTTAGAATCATTCAACAGACTTTCCTCCCAGAAACTTACTCAAACCCTCTTCTATTTTAGCAAACAGATAATCCTTCAGATCCTCTTCCGCCAACCCATCTACTGCTTCAGTCAAAAATCCTGAAACCAGCATGTTTACCGCTTGACTGTGATTGAGACCTCGTGACATCATGTAAAACAGTGCGTCCTTATTGACTTTTCCCGTTGAAACTCCATGAGTACACCTCACATCATCTACCAGTATTTCCAGATTTGGAATAGCGTCGGCTTTTGTACCTTCATCCATCAGAAGATTACGATTAAGTTGATAAGCATTGGTTCCTGCAGCTTCGGGCTCAACACGGATTAAACCTCTGAAGATTGAGCTTGAATTATCAAACAGCGCTGATTTATAAAACAGATCACTTGATGTAGCAGGTGCAAAATGATTCTGCTTGGTGCGTAATTCCAGTGAACCCTCACCAGAACCAATTCTCATTCCTCTGAAAAATGCCTCGGCATAAGGACCGTTCAGGTTGACCTCACGTCGCATAACGTTCCATCCCTCGCTGGCATCAACCCAGGTAATCTCGAAATTCGAGCTCTCACTCTGACCAACATTAAGATGAGAGTAATACCGACTATTTGACGTTCCAGTATTTATGACTATTAGACTCAATTCTGCACCAGGCTCAAGATCAATATTGGTAATTTCGTTCAGGTAGTTTTCAATTTCACCGCCGGACTCAGTCTCGATTACAACAGTTAGAGACGATTCGCTGCCGATTTTGATGTTATTTTGAACCATCAAAGCATGTCCAGGGGTATTGACTCGATGGCGAATCCAGATCGGATCGAGTATTTGACTCCCCTTCGGAACGGCCAATAAGTATCCACCATGATACCATACTGCATTCATCAATCCAAAAGCTGGTGTATCATCTTCTTCGATGTCCCTCCCAATCAGTGAATTGAATTCTGACATGGTATCCTGCGTCCGAAATGTATGATCCTGAGAAGCTAGAACAAGACCGCTATCTTCAGCATTTTCCTCCACAACAATTGATTGCTGTTGGGCGTTACAAAGGCTCAGAATTGCACTCGTCAAAACTGGTGGGGATTCTGACCTATCGGAATCATGGGTCGACGTGTCGGATAGTATTTCATCTTCTGGATTCCACAGTTTGAATCGTTTTTGACTTATTATCGCCGGATCGGTCCTGCGCCAACTTTCCATAAATCGATGCGGTGTCGGTACTTTACTCAGTTGATGAAGTCGTTCAAATCTCTGTGATCTGAGATTCGGTGGTTCTCCAAGTCTCTCAGACAATAATCCTGCCGCAGCGGCATCCCAATCCAACCCAGTATTATTTTTTATCTCATATACCCGGGGTTGGATTTCTTTAACTACTGTAGTATGCATCAGCCTACCGAACCCTCCATTTGTAATTCAATCAAATGGTTCAATTCAACAGCGAATTCCATCGGCAGTTCTTTAGCAACCGGATCAATGAATCCTCTCACGATCAGAGATAGTGCTTCAACTTCGCTGATACCCCGTGACATCAAGTAAAATAGTTGATCATCGGAAATCTTGCTGACTGAAGCTTCATGACCAATCTCAACATCCGATTCGTCGATATAACTGTAAGGATAAGTGTCCGATCTTGCCTCAGGGTCGAGAATTAAAGCGTCACACACTACGCTTGATTTTGCTTTTCTCGCGCCAGGCAGGATTTCAATCAACCCCCTGTAGCTAGTCCTACCATCATATTGGCTGATTGATTTAGATGTTATGGTTGAAGTCGTATGCGGTGCAGCATGAATGCATTTAGCCCCAGCCTCAGTGTGTTGACCGCGACCAGCATAGGCAACGGAGAGTGTTTCAGCATGAGCACCTTCACCCAAAAGGTATACAGACGGATACTTCATTGTCAGCTTTGAGCCCAGATTACAGTCCACCCATTCTACAGTAGCATCTTTGTAAGCCACAGCTCGTTTGGTGACCAAATTATAGACGTTATTTGCCCAGTTCTGAATAGTGGTGTACCTAACCCGTGCGCCGGGCAGGGCGATAATTTCAACAACCGCTGAATGCAGTGAAGATGCTGAGTAGGTAGGTGCTGTGCAGCCCTCGACATAATGTACAAAAGCACCCTCATCGACAATGATCAAGGTTCGCTCAAACTGCCCCATCTTTTCAGCGTTAATCCGAAAATAGGTTTGTAGTGGAATATCGACCTGAACACCGGGAGGCACATAGATAAAGCTGCCGCCAGACCAAACCGCTGAATTTAACGCAGCAAACTTGTTGTCGCCAGACGGAATAATTGTGCTGAAGAATTTTCGGAACAGGTCGGGGTGATCTTTCAGAGCGGTATCCGTATCAAGGAAAATTACACCCTTTTGCTCCCACTCTTCTTTAAGATTATGGTAAACGACTTCAGACTCATACTGCGCCCCAATACCTGCGAGATATTTACGCTCGGCTTCGGGAACTCCCAGCCTTTCAAAAGTGTTTCGTATCCCATCTGGAACATCATCCCATGATCGCTCGCCATGTTCCTGGGGTTTAATGTAATAGGTCAAATCATCAAAATTAACTCCGGACAAATCTGGTCCCCATTTCGGCATTGGTTTGCGGTTAAACCAGTCCAGAGCTTTTAAGCGAAAGTCGAGCATCCATATCGGCTCATTTTTTCGTTCTGAAATCTCCTCTACAATTTTGGCAGACAGTCCCTTTTCAGATCGGTAAAGGTATTCTTCAGGATCTCTGAAGCCATATTTATATTGATCAAGTTCTAAATCAAGAATCTGGTTCGGCATGTTTTCTCCAACTTAATTGCCGTTTGAAAAGTATCTCACGAGCTTCGTATTAAGATGTTAAATACTCGGTTTCTTCAGTAAGCATTGAATAACCATGCGCATCAATTTCACCAGCAAGTTCAGGTCCTCCAGAGAGGGCTACTTTACCATTGTGGAATATGTGGATTTTATCTGGTTCGAGGTAATCCAATATCCTCTGGTAATGGGTGATAACAAGGGAGCTGAATCGACTGCTGGAAAGAGTTCGTACACCTTTAGCAACAATCCTGAGCGCATCAACGTCCAATCCTGAATCTGTCTCATCTAAAATGGCGAGACGGGGTTTGAGAATAAGCATCTGCAATATCTCAGCACGCTTCTTTTCACCACCTGAAAAACCTTCATTTAACGAACGATCAAGATATGAGTCGTCCATTTGAAGGGATTCCATGGCATTCCCAAGTTCCTCTGTAAAATCCCAGAGGGATACTTTTCCCTTATTAACTGCGTCAGAGGCAGTGCGCAGGAATTCCCTCAGTCCCACACCGGGAATCTCGCAAGGATATTGGAACGCCATAAACAGACCGAGTCGGGCCCGTTGATCAACGGTGAGGTCTAAGACATTCTTTCCGTCAAATGTGACTTCTCCACTGACAATATCATATCCCGGATGCCCCATCAACGAGTTCGCTAATGTGGATTTCCCAGACCCATTGGGTCCCATCAGGGCGTGAATCTCTCCATCAGGAACTTCGAGATTCACCCCTTGAAGGATTTCTATGTCGCCAACATTAACGTGTAAATCTTTTATTAGTAACATTTAGTGTTTCATCTCATAGAATTTATTTCTAGCATTGTGTCGAAACACTTCATCAGCAACTGCAGTTGTGATTAAATCTTTCCGCTACATCGTTCCAATTGATGACGTTAAAGAAAGCGTTAACATAATCAGGACGACGGTTCTGATATTTCAAATAATAGGCATGTTCCCAAACGTCGAGTACCAGAAGAGGTGCAACACCCCACTGTGTGAGATTCTGATGCTTTTCTGACTGCAGTATAACCATGCTGTTCAAATCACTCTGGCAAGCAAGAATCGCCCATCCGGAGCCTTCAACCTGATTGGCCGCAGCAGTGAACTGTGCTTTAAATGCTGCAAATGATCCAAAATCACGCACTATTGCTTTTTCCAGCTCACCATCCGGTTCGCCTCCACCCTGAGGTCCCATATTCTTCCAGAAAATGGAGTGCAGGAAGTGACCAGATCCGTGAAATGCCAGCTCTCTTGACCAGTGCTTGGTTAGTGCTAAATCACCACTCTCACGGGCTTCCGAGAGTTTTGACTCGGCATTATTCAAACCTACGACATAACCGTTGTGGTGAATGTCATGGTGAAGACGCATGGTTTGTGCATCAATATGCGGTTCCAGCGCGTCATAATTATATTCCAATGGCGGTAGTGTATGAGCCATGATATATTTCCTTTTTTGTTGTCAAATTTGTGCGAGGGCAAAACTTTTGCCCTCGCCTAAAGTATGGTAACATAAAACGTACTCAAATGGTGGAGTGTTGGAGTTTTTTCTTAAATCGTTTACAATATTTTTGGTGGGGTTTTTGACCTATCCATCAAAGCAGGGAGTCCAATTCAACTATTGCTGGTTTGAAGCAGAAAACACAAGCTCCTTTTTTATCAAATCGATGTGATTGCGGGAGCATTTCTCACCGTATCAAAGGCATGAAATGTTAGTTGATTGAAAAAATTACAATCAGGTACAGGTGCATGACATACACCATTGTCTATTTTGGAGAATTTGTAACGTCAACTGGATCACAGAACCAGCCCTATTTGAAACTGCTTGGTAGTTTTGGGCTACTCGTATTTATATGCTATTCGAGGAACAGCTTCTCTTTCAAATACATGATGTTCGATAGCAAGCATCTTTTATAAAACCCAGAGCTTTCCTCCCGAAACCGTTTCTGCAAAAACGCTAGGATTTAAGCTTTTTTAGCAGTTAACTTCCACCCCAACCACCCCATAGGAATATAAGCCAGAATCAGATCTGCACTGATAAACCATAGAGGCGCAGGCAATACAAATACCATGTATGTGCCTCCCAAAAGGAAAAATGCACCGATTGAAAGGGCATAGATCCGATGACGATTAAATGAAATTCTCGCTGCGATGTATGCTCCGGCTAACGTCCCGATTGCATGGGCCAGGAAGGGGAATAAGAAGTATTTCAGATCCCACATCTCAGCATTCATTGGGTCAATACCAGCAGCCAAAGGAATTAGGCGAGTCCCTGCTATGATTAATCCCATATTAACAACCATTCCTATAATAACACCTGCAAGAATAGATGCAATATTTCTGAAAACATTTTTCATTTTGTTGAGCTCTTTATCAGATTCTTTACAGATAACTACGGAGATTATTTGTGTTGGTTTGGAATTGAGTGGATTATATGGAATCAGTCTTGCGACTGATGTTCCAGCAAGATTGCTCAACTTTCTGATGCACAAAAAGTAGGATGGGCATTCCTGCCCGTATATCACGTGTAGCGTGATTCCTCCTCCTTATGAAATTGAAAGTTCCACACTTGCCATTTCAAACACACACTGACTATATTGACTGAAGGAAATAAATTGGCGATTTGTTTTCACAGAAGTGTAGGAAGATTTTCAAACTCTAAACCTTGGGGAAGAAATGGAAATACAGGTTAATAGTGTTTCTTTGGTTGAACTAAACACGAAGCTGTTGATAGCTGGTATGTTCGAAGAAGATAATGTGCAGGATTGCGGATATACATGGCTCAACGACACAGTTAATGACGGGATTGAATTGGCGATGGAACGCAAAGATTTCTCAGGAAAGGCTAATAAGTCGCTGTTCCTCTATGGAAATTCCTCCTCGCAGATCGGGCGCGTTCTCATTATTGGATTGGGCAAGCGAAGCGAATTTAACTTTGAGAAAATCAGGCGTTGCTATGGAGTAGCGGGAAAATTAACACGTAAATCATTGCCAGATGAAGTGGCATTAATGGTGCCTGTTTCGGGATTTGCGGCTGAGGATCAAACTGGTATAGCTCGAGCAGCAATTGAAGGTTTTGGGTTGTCTTCACATGATTTTAATAAGTACAGAACTCAAAATATAGAGGATCATCCCGATTTAAAGTTTATCTATGTAATCCCCGCTGAAAATGAAAATCCCTCTGTAATCGAAGCAGCGGTCAATGAAGCGAATAGTACTATACCTGGCACCTGTTTTGCCAGAGACCTGGGCAGCATGCCTCCTTGCGAATTATATCCTGAGTCCTTTGCGGATATAGCAAAAACTCTCGAATCAGATCGGGTGAAAATTGAAATTCTTGATTTTGATCAGATAAAAGAATTGGGGATGGGAGCTTTGGCCGCTGTTGGTCAAGGGAGCATTAATCCACCGGTTTTGATACATCTAAAATATGATCCCGGTATCAAAGGTGATACTAAAAAGTTGGCTGTTGTAGGAAAGGGTCTGACATACGACGCAGGTGGATTCGACCTGAAAACAGCCGAAGGACTGCGCCACATGAAAATTGACATGTGTGGATCGGCTGCAGTTATGGGATTGTTCAAGGTGATTGAACATTGGAGCCCACAGTGCCGCGTTGATGGATTTATAGCAGCCGCAGAGAATCTGGCAAGCAGCAATGCATATAAACCCGGCGACATCCTGACCAGCTACAAAGGTCTTTCGATCGAAGTAGATAACACCGATGCCGAGGGAAGACTCACCCTAGCAGATGCTTTGACATACGCTGAGAAGACCATAAAACCAGACCTAATTATCGATTTAGCGACATTGACAGGAGCTATCGGAGTAGCTCTGGGAAAACACGCTTCGGGTATGTTCACTGATGATGATGAAACTGCCAAATTACTTACTGAATCCGGTGATATAGTCGGCGAAAGAGTTTGGCGCATGCCAGTCTGGAAGGAGTATTTACGACAGATACAAAGTCAAGTCGCAGACCTGAAGAATACAGGTGGTCGTCAGGGTGGTGCCTGTACAGCTGCGGTTTTCCTGAAGCAGTTTGTGGATAAAACACCCCATGTACATCTGGATATTGCAGGAACCGCCTTCAATGTTCCACTCAGTTACGTTCCCGGTGATGAAACACCCTCCGGAGTTGGAGTCAGACTTTTGTTGGAATTTTTACGACGTTGGACTTAGGTTTTTTAGAAGAAAAGATGTTCTGATTCTATATTGACATTATTAAAAAACGGGAGATACCAAGTTCGATATCTCCCGTTTTAAATATACTTTAATGTGAAGTCAGCTTAAGCAAAGTGGTTCTTTAAGGCTCCAAGCAAAGCTCTATAGACCGGGTTGTTGAATTCCACGATTTCGTTTTCATCTGCTGAATCGAATGTCGATTGCCATTCTACGAAAGAGGTGTTGTTCTCGGTAATTGCAAATACCTGAACTCTTCCAGTATAGTTCAGGGCTGCATCTTTTGTCATCGGTCCCGGACCATCGTCAATAGAATATGTAAAGACTCTAGCATCGCTATCTACTGATTGCATAGTCTCATGCCATACATCATTCAATATCCGTTTAGCCCCAATTTGGCTTCCGTCATGTTCGCCAACTACATCTACTTTCGTAACCACTCCAGTTGCCCAATCAAGGTTATGGAAATCTTGCAGAGCTTGCCAGACATCTTCACTTGATGCGTTTACTGTAACTGTATTATAGATCTTACTCATTAGTTCGTATCCTGTTTTGAAAAAGTTTACCGTACCATAAATACGTTAGGCATCCCTAACTTATTTGCCAAGGACTAACTTTATCCAAAATAATAAACCGTGCCGGTTACTATGGAATGCAATGTCAGATCACCAACTGCTGATCTCCCAATTTACCTGCATAAACATGCCGGTACAACAATTGTTTTATTGTCTACTGTAATCCGAGTATAATATATTCCTGAGGGAATCTGATTTAGCTGTAGAGATAACAACTTAACTCCAGGCAGATAGTAATCGGTATGTTGTGATCCAAGTACAATTCCTCCTCGTACATCAATTAAGTCGATGCGAACTTTGGAATAACTATCAACCCTAAACTCAACCTTCAACTCTGAGTTAAACGGATTAGGAAAAACTCCAAGTAGCACAAATCCATATGGGTAATTTTCTTCAGATGGTACAATATTTTCAGGAGCATCACCGATCAATTTACGCACTGCATCAAACTTGAAATTTCGATCCGGGTTGTCAATATCATCGGTTAAGCCCCAACTTCCATAGCGACTATATGAACCCGCCATTTCAAGATACATGAACAACTCACCACCAAGGGGAAACCAATTGTCCCGGAGATCATGAATCATAATATCGCGCATAGTAGAATCTCGTTCCGCAAGAATGCGGTTGGCAATATTCTGAGGATTTCCTCCACCAGTATCCGAACCACCTTCATATGTCATCAATCCACCGGGAAGTTCAAAATCAATCGCCACTCTGGAAATATTACGGCGTCTGTCGCGGCTATTATCACTAGATACCCACATTTCATCGTGGATTTCCTCAACAGAGCCATTTAACAGCGCACCACCGGCTCCAAAATATGGCGCGACAGCTATCCCATAGATCATTGTGTTCGGCTCTCGGAAGTTACTTCTGACATAGTCCAATTGATTAATG
>JABGPL010000066.1 GCA_018644935.1 Calditrichota bacterium
CTGCCATCACGTTCAGCATCGTATCGGCGCGCCGATTGCCCGGGCGCTCGGGGATCAACAAAGTCCGGTCATCGAGAATGTCGACGAACCCCGGCGGATCGCCGCGGGGACTAATATCCGCACGGCCCTCACCGTTGGTGGTGCCGATACATAAGAACGGCGACATCTCGATGAAGAGGCGCGCGTGCGCGTCGAGATGATCCAGTTCCTTGTCCACCGTGATGGGGTGCGCATCCCCAATAACGGCACGTAAGGCGGGCTCGTTGGAAATATTCACGGGTACATCTCCTCTAAATGCGCGCGCGGCTTCATGCGCTCATGTTGCATGAGCATACCAAGCGCCGACCTTCCGATGTCTGGAAATCTGGTAGCGGGGGAGGGATTTGAACCCCCGACACGCGGATTATGATTCCGCTGCTCTAACCAACTGAGCTACTCCGCCATTTCATATCTAAAAACAAATCGAAATTAATATATACTATACGTTGTCGAGAGTCAACCCTATTCAGATTAGATCGGAGTATAAGGTTGACTTATTTGCTATTTGTTTTTAACTTTTAAATTCTGTATCCGGAAGATACAAAAGATGGCAACACGCCCAGTCCAATGCGGTATGTGTTGTAAAATTTAAGCAAACATTGAGAGGTATCAATGCAAAACCGTTCACGACAGATGCAGGCTGCATTTTTGACTGTTTTTACAATCATCATGATGTTCTCCTGTGCAATAGCTGGTGATGAGTATCCGGGTGTTCGACCGGGTGATAATGTTTTTACTGATCAGCTATGGATAAAAATACATTCAACCTATGCTCCTCTGCAAATGGACATGTACGATAATATATTAGTCACTGGCATTGAATCTTTGGATGCTGTGGCAGATATTTTTGGAGTTTATAAGATTGAAAAAGCTCATATTCTGACAGAAAAGGACTTTAATAATCCAAAAGCAGATGACCTTGATAGATGGTACCGTGTTCTTTTCCCTGAGGATTTTGACTTATTCAAGGTTAAAGACGCTTATGACAGGTGCATGGAACTCGAATATTCGGAGTTTGTATCGCGCGATAAACTAATTTATATCCCCAATGATCCGCGATATCGAATTCAATGGCATTTGCACAAATGCGGATTTGAAAAAGCCTGGGATGTCTCACATGGGGATGAAAACATAATCATAGGAATCGTCGATAGTGGAGCCGATATGGACATTCACGGTGATGATTCGATGATCATCCATGAGGATCTAATCGATAACCTATGGTTCAATCTCGGTGAAGATGCGAACGGTGATGGTGTTTACAGCGATATCGATGACTGGGATGGTATTGATAATGATGATAACGGATACGCAGATGACTTTTACGGATGGGACTTTGAGTCAAATAATAACTGGCCTAATGATGGCTGGAGGGCTGAAGATGGTGGTGGTCACGGTACACACGTGGCTGGGTTGGCATCTGCCACGACTGATAATGAGATCGGAGTTTCCGGAGCTGGCTTTAATTGCAAGTTAATGATAGCCGCTTGCTATAACAACAGAGACCCTGATGTCATGTCCCCGAATAGTTGGCGAGGAGTTCAGTATTGTGCCAGTAATGGAGCTCACGTTATCAATTTATCATGGGGAAGCCTCAGCCAACGAGGGAATATTCGAAACACGGATGCGATCGAGTTTGCACAGGCAGAAGGCTCGATCATATTTGCAGGTGCGGGTAACGATGATGTGGCAGACTTCGCCAATGGTCGAGAACACTTCTTCCCATGTGCCACTCCCGACGTTATTGGAGTAGGTGCTACCACCAGTGGTGATAACAAAGCAGACTTTTCCAATTGGGGTGATTATACTGATATCGTTGCTCCTGGAGTTGATATGTGGTCAACCTGGCCTCACAATACTTACTTGGGAATTCAGGGTACTTCAATGTCCTCTCCATTTGCTTGTGGTACAGGGGCATTATTACTTTCTGTTACACCAGACCTCACAGGTCCGCAGTTGCAGAGGAGGATGCAGGAAACAGCGGTTGATATTCAAGAAAGAAATGATGACTATCCTGGAATTCAATACAGAATTGACGCGGATAAGTTGTTAAACAGTACACACCCCGATTTTGAGATATCCAGGTGGGAATTTGATGAGATTGAAGGTAACGGTGATGACATGCCTGAGCCTGGTGAAATTTTCAGCATGCCGATTACAATCAGCAACACTGAGGGATACACAGACGCAACTAACGTGACCTACAGTATTCGCACTGATGACATAAGAGTAAGGTTCTCAAACAGAAGTGGAACTTTGGGAGATATCCGGGCTGGAGATCGGTTGGAAATTCCCGATGATGAAGCTCCTGTTTTTTCTTTGAGCTGGTCACACCCCCATTTCTCTACATTTGAACTGTCAGTAACCTCCGATGAAGGGTGGTCAAAAGAGTTTGAAATCCCGGTAACCATTGGTCATCCATATTATGCGATTATTGATGATGATGGCGGAGAGGATATCGAAAAATACTTCATCGAAGATCTGGGAAATAGACCTTTCATTTATAGTCATTATGACATGGTTGCTGAAGATTGGTGGCCTGATCAAGAATGGGTGAACAGCTTTCCGGTTGTAATCTGGATCACTGGCAATGATCGTGACGCATTAGCAGATGAAGAAATATTGATCATGGAGGATTATCTTGACAATGGTGGCAATCTGATCCTTTCAGGTCAATATCTTGGTGATGATCACGGAGATTCTGAGTTCTTTTCTAATTACCTTCATGCTGGACATCTTGGAAACGCCAATTCCAGAGAGCCTAAAGGGATTGAAGGTAATGAACTGACAAACGACATGAGATTCCTCCTCCTGGGTGGAACCGCCGCAGCAAACAGTCGTTTTCCAAGTATTATTGAACCACTGGAAGGAGCCCAACCACTATTCACCTATGGTGATTCCGAGGACATCGCTGGTACAATGTATGAGGAAGAAGGTGAAAATGGATATAAAGCGATATATATCGGTTTCGCATTGGAAGCGGCTGCCGGGCTCGGTGGGACATCTTTTCGGTATGAATTCATCAACAACGCTTTAGACTATATGCTCACAGTGGGAGTTAATGACACCCCGGAACGTCCATTGCCGCAAACATTCAACCTGAGTCAACCTTGGCCAAATCCGTTTAACTCAACAACCGAAGTCAGAGTTCGAATTCCTGAAACCGGCGATTTCAGTCTCGATGTAGTTGACGTTCGCGGCCGCAGTATTGCCAACCTGTACGAAGGTTCTCATGCACCTGGTTATGCAAACTTTGTCTGGGATGCGGCAAACTCACCAGCCGGTGAATACTTCTTCAGACTGACGCATGATGAAGGTTTTGCCGTTAGAAAGATGGTTCTCGTCAAGTAACTCTTGATTGAACGGTAATCCTGATATTCTACTCAGGATTGCAGATTTTACACCGAAGCAACTTTATACTCTTAAGTGAGTTTGAAGTTGCTTCGTTTTTTTTGGTTTATTTTGGTTTATTTTGGTTTTTGTTGGGAGATCTGTATTAATCTTACAACAGGTCATTTCTAATGCAAAATTTCACAAATTATGATTATTGATCAACGTTTAACAAATAGGTGATACCCTTTTAGCACATTTTGCTTCCAAAATACAACTAAACACTCCAATAGATTGAACACAAAAAACCACAACCAGAAAAAAACCCGCCTCCGCTGGGATAAAAAGAAATTTTCACTACGAATTGGAACCGCTATAACATCTGCATGGCGTTTAGGTGTGCAGCTAGGTTTTGTGTTGACATCAATTATTCTCGGATTAATGTTCGCCAATTTTGTGGGTGCAGCACTCTCTACAACTCAAGGTAATCTTCCGGAGCGTCCTCCGGGTGTTGAGGGATATTTGCCTATCAGTGGCTTCATGGGATTGGTGGATTGGATAAGACAGGGGGAACTTAACGAAGTTCACCCGGCAGCAACGGTCCTTTTTATTTTGTTTATCCTGCTGTCATTGTTGTTACGCAAATCATTCTGTGGCTGGATATGCCCTGTGGGTTTTTTCTCCGAGTGGCTGGCGCGCATTGGGCAGTTAATCTTCAAACGTAATTTTCGATTACCCGATTGGCTTGACTTCAGTCTCCGTATAATTAAGTACTTTCTGCTAGCGTTTTTTGCATGGGCAATCCTGAACATGTCGGCTGATAGTTTACGTGATTTCATCCAGAGCCCGTATAATAAGATTTCCGATGTCAAGATGGGGATGTTTTTCCTTCAGATGAGTGGAGTTGCGATTGGAATCCTGATCAGTTTGGCGATTCTATCTATATTGATACACAGTTTCTGGTGTCGATACTTGTGTCCTTATGGAGCCCTGATGGGGCTGTTCAGTTGGATGAGTCCGGTAAAAGTCCGTCGTGATCCCGTGGCATGCACAGATTGTGGTATCTGTGAAAAGGTTTGTCCGGCAAGACTTCCGGTTGATACAAAACTAAGAATTATTGATCCCGAATGTATTGGTTGTGGGGATTGTGTTACATCTTGTCCGGTACCAACTGCTCTTGAAATCGGAGTAAAAAAACAAGCATTATCACCGTTTCAAATAGCAGTAATGACACTGTTTATCTTTTTTGTCGGATATTTCGGAGCCAGATCTCTGGGAATTTGGCAGAATAATTTGAGCTCGGATGACGTGAGGTATCACATTAATCACATGGATGGTGAGGAATATGGACACCCCGGAAGATAACATTAAGATGCCCTAATCCTTTGTCTCATCCATCACATGACTGTTTCATTTCCCCAAGACTTAGGTGGCTCAAATCGAAGTCCTGGGGAAATTGTTCATACGATCAGTCTTCAATTTTTACTCTGACGGAATTTTTCTGTCCTTCGATGTTCCAGGCTTTCTCTTCCACGTGTAGATTGAAATTAGGAGTTTTAATCTCCTTTTCTACTGTAAGTTCATTTTTTAATATCAATGTAAATTTTGCATCATCGAAATTCCAAATGTGGGTTTCTTTCTCTCGATCTAACATCTGTTTAGATGGTACACCAAGGAGTTTAACTACCCTACCGAACGGCATTCTAAACTCTATTTGATCAAAGAGGTCTACATTTTTTCCAATAAGAACTGGTTCTTCATGACCAGATTCAGTCAGCTTCTTTAGAGCATGAGGAACGTTAACCCACATATTGTCAGCTTCGTGCATCGGAATTATCTTTCCATCCATTTCCACCTTCTTCGCCAATCGTGACGATTCTTCTGCCTGCTGGATATGAAATTCGATGTTTGGGACATTTCCGGATGAACTGCTTATCATCCTGATTTTGTCATTTTCAAATACAACAATCACAGTATGCTTTGTGTGTAAAAAGCCTTTTTCCTTCCAAACATAAGCAATGCTCGATGGTGGAACATCGACAGTTTCTTCTGGTTTTCCTAGGATTTTGGTGACTGTTTGGAAATCCATTCCGATTTCAACTGATTCGCCAATTTTTTGAAGATCCTCACCTTTTACTTTTGCCTGCATTACCTTTACATCGGTATTATCATTTAACGGAGCCGCGATGGCGATTCCGAATACAAGAATTACATCGAGAATTAATGCTGCACAATGAACCTTTGTGAGTCTCCTGACAGTCTTACCTTTAGCTGATAAAATATTTCTGACTCGCTTGATGAAAGCTTTTCGTGACAATACGATTCCGGCTGAGAGCTCCATTATTAGTCTCCTGTTAGATAAGTTCTCCGCGATGCGAGTGAGCATTCTGGCGTAGTCTGCAGGATTTCCAGTGGCATCAATGACCATGTCATCGCAAGACTGCTCTGTAAGCCTCAAAATCAGCCCGGCTGCCAGCCATGCAAGAGGATTAAAAAAGAGCAAAGCACGACAAATTGAGATAAGAGTCAACCATAATGAGTCATAACGCTTGATATGTGCAAGTTCGTGCAGGGCAATATCTGTAATTTCCAGCCCACACAGATCGTCGAAAAATCCTACTGGAAGAAAAACTACAGGTTTTCGAGTTCCTGAAGTGAAAGGAGTCTCAATTTGAGAGCTCTCTACAAGTGAATATCCCCTTCGCAGACCAAGTCTGGCAGCAGCATCATCAAAAGTCGAAACAACATTCACATTTGAAACGACGTTTGAGCCCTTCAGGAGCAATCCGATGCGTCTCCGGCCAGTTGCAACAATGAAGAACATCGACAGGAAACCGCTGATCATAATCAGTAATAATATGGCGTATGGGAAAGTGAAAATGCTCGGAATTGGTTGTGTTTGGGTGATGTTTGAGTTATAAACCGTCTGAATCACCTCAGCATTCAGAGGTTTGACAGGGTTTGTGTCAAAAACAAAATATCCAATTTCTGGTGGGACAAAAAACGATGCCTGAGGTATACCAAGATAGCCGGCGAACCCCGAGAGAATTGGTATCAATGGAATGGACAGGAAAATTGTTGTCAGAACAGCGTGCCTGATGCTGGTTCTGTAATGCCGCAGTACATACATCAGGCCGAGCGCACCGAGTAAGACAATTGATGACTGCCAGAAAAGGGAGAGGAGGAAGCGAATTAGAGTATATCCTGCATTGTCCGCAAGGCTGAGGAAATATATTGTGTTCAATTTAGCTCCTCTTTTTCGTGTTCAATAATCATCATTTTGATCGCTTCTAGATCATCAGGCTTTAGATCTCTGCAGTCCAGCAGGGTTGCTACCATACTCGGGATAGATCCCGAAAACGCACGATTGAGCAGATCTAGAATCATCCGTCCATTTGCCTTTTCTTTAACTTCACTGGGAAGATAATAGAAACTCCTTCCCCGACGTTCACGTTTCAAATGCCCCTTCTTGAGCAAGATTCCGAGCACTTTCCGAATTGTGCCATCGGTTAATTCACGTCCCTGAGTGTGAAGAATATTCTGAATTTCTTCAGAAGACATCTCTCCGTGTTCCCAGAATATCTGCATGAATTCAAGCTCGACTTCAGTAAATGTAGACGACTTTCGACCGGCCATTTTCCATCCAATTAAGTTATCCGAGAATCATTTCTCTTTAACATAGCAAGAATAATGTAACTTGTCAAGTAAAAAGAGAATCATTTCTCGCTAATGTGTGATTTTGAATGTAATTTTTGTGAGAGAGGAGTTAACTGCAATTGATAAACTGTGCGGCACGGGCTATTCATTGCCCGGGTTTCCTTACAGATCTTCGTTAGATTAGTACGCATAATTTGATTCGTAAAGAAACTCGAGAATCAAGTAACCCGAGTCACATATCAGTAGCACAGGCATACCGGCCTATGAACATTAATCCCCAAAACACTTGCATTGTCACAGTCGATTAGATAATTTAAATTAAAAGTGAATGAATTTGTTTTGAGGATGGAGAAAGGAGAATAATGAAACTAATGCACATTTTTATTGTAGGGTTGATGATCCTCGGTTTATCAACGATGAACGCTTTTGCTGAACCGCCAGTTTTCAACGCACCTGTGGATTTGATCGCAGGTGAGGAGACTATCCCGGCTGACGAGAGCGGATACACCGTTCCCAGTTTAGGTGACTGGGACGGAGACGGTGATCTGGATATGATGGTCGGAACATTCTGGGAAGGTCCGATATACTATTATCAGAATATTGCCGAAGAAGGAGAACCTGTCTTTGAAGCAATGGGCAACCTCCAGGCTGACGGGGAGAATATAACGACCAACTTTGGTTGATGTCAGGGCGCGTATCCACAGATGGTGGATATAGACAATGACGGCGATATGGACTTGTTTGTCGGTGAAGAATTTGGAGTGGTAAACTTTTACCTCCGCAATGAGGACGGAACGTTGAGCGCACAGGAAAATCTTCAGTCCGGCGACAATCCGCTGGACGTAGGTGGACGTTCAGCACCTCACGTTTTAGACTGGGACGCTGATGGGGACTGGGACATGTTAATCGGCACCGCGACCGGAAACTTTATTCTGGTTATAAATGAGGGTACACCCGAAGAGCACGAATTTGTTGTTATTGGTAACCTTCAAGTTGAAGGTCAAGATATCAGAGTGCAGAGTGAGGCTACCTGCACGACTGGTGATCTCGATGGAGACGGTTTGTTCGACCTCGTCGTCGGATCAGTAAATGGCAGATTACAATATTTCCACAACATCGGTGAAGTAGGAGATCCGATTTTTGATGAGTATGTCTTTCTATTCGATGTAAACGATGAAATCTACGTCCAACGTTATTCCCGCCCGACAATAGTTGATTGGGACGGAGACGAAAACCTCGACATAGTTTGTGGTCTCCAAGCGCCGTTTGTCAAGTTGTTCACAAGTAGAGGTGCGTCCTCAGTGGGTGACAGCTTCCAACCTGCACCCGCCAATTTCAGTTTCCTCGAAAACTACCCCGAACCCTTCAACGGCAGCACAACGCTGACTTTCGAGTGTTCAGTCCCACAACATCTGAAAATGCAGCTTTTCAACCCCGCAGGCAAGTTGATACAATCCAACATGTTGGGAGAAATATCACCAGGACAGCACAGCCTGAACCTGACGATGACTCAGTTCCCTGCCGGTCGCTACTACATCGTTCTGAATAACGAAGTGCAAGCGGTTGGAAAGAGTATAACGCTCCTGAAGTAAGATTACAACGCTGGCAGACGGGGCCGTCTGCCAGCGGGGAATCTTGAATCCGGGGGTCTGACTCCTCATCATTCTCGCATAGTAAAAAAGATCGTCACTTCGTCACCTTTTTGCCGGAATGCGTTTGTGGGTGGGGGATTGAGGTGGTGACGGAAAAGTGACGGAAATGACGGAAAATGAGTGGTGTCGTCAGGGTTCGTCACTTGACGAAAAATGACGCAGAGGTGTCAGGAGAAGACACGAGACATCACACAATGGTTGCGATGACAGATGGCATCGTCTGTCAGTTACCGAACCCTGCAAAATCTATTCAATGTGTTTTATCTTTGTAAAAACATGAATTTATCGCATATTTTTGTCAAGTTATTGATATATAATGAAAAGGAAGAGATACCCCTTTTCAAGCGCATCTAAGGCTATAATTGCTAACCAATAAGAATTAGAGGTCTTTGTTATGCTAAAAAAAATCAGGTTTCTGATCAGGCGACATCCTTTTCTTTACCGATTTCGCTTTTTGTTAATCACAAACTTTCCTGGTAAAGATTATTTTGATAGTGAGTTTTCCTGTAACAATTGTGAAAGGTGCAAGTTACCAGTTGAATTCGGCGCGATCATTGAAAAAATGGAAATGTCTAAAAACAGTACTTTTGAGAACGCCGTGAAAATTGCTTTCGAATTATCCAATGGGCATAAACGTGGATACGGCATGGGTATTCAATCAAAAATTGCACTAAAAATGATTTATGAAAGTAGGGCAGGAGTTTGTAGTGATTATTCTCAAGTATTTATAGGATTATGTATTGCAGCAGGGATAAAAGTTAGGGAGTGGGGGATTTCAGAGGATTTCGTAATGTATAGTCCACTTGCCGGGCATACCTTTAACGAGATTTATTCGACAGAGTATAATAAATGGATTTTCATTGATCCGAGCCGCTCAATATTTGCTACTGATATTCCAACAGGAGTTCCATTGGGTATCTGTGAAATTATTGAATCCGTCTCTTCAAAGAACTGTAAACAAATCAAGTTCAATGTTATAGATGACGATTATAAAACAGCAAGCAGGTTCTCTAATGAAGACATGTATCTCCGTAAAGGTATGATATGTTATTTGTTGTCTAACAACTGTATCATAAAACAAGATGAGGTAATAAAGAAAACTAGAATTTTCCCACTTCCGCTACAGCACATTATCACGTTAATCGCTAGAAAATATTACAAATACAATGTCTATACTAATTCTAACAATTCAGAAATCATACACCACAGATTTAATCTTATGAAAAAAAGTTTAACATCTTTCTCAAATATCAAGTGCAGTTGTATATTGTGTAAGGAGTTTAAACTTTTGGGAGAGGGAATTGACGGAATTAAGAGCGAAAAATACGGCAGATGTGCACACTGATTTTCAAGGTTTTGACTACAAAGATGGACCGTATCCACGAAATATATGATATCTGAAGCAACAAGTCGGATTGCTAAATGCGACTAATTGTGTTTTATTATTACCCGAACAGGGTTGATGAATTCAGTTAGATTGAAATTGTTTCAAATTCTCAACTCCCATGGATGCAAGATTAGTTAGACAAGATGTTTTATCGTTCCCTGAGAATTAAACCTGCTGCTATAACAATATGCACTGATTTGTACCGGACACCACCTAATTGAAAGACCACAGCTTTAAATTTTTTATGCATGAAGGAGATAGACATGACTGAAGACAAAAACTACAACATCCATACAGACAACAAATACGGCTTTCTAAACCTGATCGATATCCCAAGAGAAGTCGCGAGTAATAACCCCTGGTTCAATCAGACATTAACGACAGTTAATGATGCCGTAGTCCGCCTGGGCATTTTTCAGGGAGACTTCCACTGGCACAAACACATCGAACAGGACGAAATGTTTCTCGTTCTGGAGGGCCAACTACTCCTGGACATCGAGGGCAAAGAGACCGTGGAGTTAAATCAGCATCAGGGATACACCGTCCCAAAAGGCATAACACACAGACCGAGATCCCCACAAAAATCAGTTGTCCTGATGATAGAACGCCAGGGAGTTGTGCCGACCGGTGATTGATTCAGAAATCTTCTCATCAAGACACGGAGTGTCGCATCCCGGGACCGCGGATGTCCCCATCCGCCTGCATTTGCATGGGCACATCGCATGTGCCCATGTTGCTAACTCGTACAAACATGTAATTTCTAAGGAATGGAATTGTGTACAACTTATCCAAAAAAGACTACGACGAATTGGAAGACTTCCTAATCTCCGAGGACTCGCCTGAGGAGTGCATGGACATCTCGACCATGGATGGATTCCTGACAGCAATTCTCATTGGTCCTGAGACTATTCAGCCTATTCAGTGGCTACCATTTATCTTTCGCGCAAAATCTGAGAAAGATATGAAGCGGATACCGACTGAAAGACTGAATAGAATCCTCGACCTTATCATCACTCACTACAACATAATAGCTCAAACATTCCTGACCGATCCGAATTCATTCAGCCCGATTTTCTACAGGAATACGCATGAAGGCAGAACAATCGAAAGGATCAATGAGTGGTGTATGGGATTCATGACAGCAACAGGAATTTACGGTGAGGCCTGGGAACCCCTGTTAAAAGATAAAGCATTTTATCACCTACTTGGGGCAGCCGCATTATTCGGCACACCAGGCGGAATGGAAGATCTAAAAAACGACCCGGAAATCAAAAAAGTCCCACACCAGGAGTGGGTAACAGAAGTAATGTTTGCCGTACCTGATATCTACAGATACTGGCTCCCCCACCGCGCAGCAAATCGCACAGCAAAGTCTAAAGAAATACCAACAGCAGAACCAGACAGAAACGCCCCCTGCCCTTGTGGAAGTGGTAAAAAATTTAAGGATTGTTGCTTGGGGAAGGTGCATTAACAACCCCATCAATCCAGGGGGCGCGAACCTCCCTGTCCACCGAATTGTAGTGGCACGTCGCACGTGCCCGTGTTCACCGAATACTACAAAGCTATCAAAACATCTTGACAAATCAGGATATTTCGTTTATCTTCAAAATGTTAACGGAGATAATCATACCAGGAAATTGAAAACAGGAAGGAAATGGAGGTTTTCAGAGAAAGGAAGAATAAGTTTTTTAAGAAGATACAATATGTAGATTAATGTAATTTAAACTGCAAAATTAAGGGAGTAATGAAATGGATGAGGTTCCTTTTTCTATAAAAGACCAGCCAATTTGGTCAACGTTGGTAGACGGGTTAGGGATATAACAATTACTGCGAATCCGTCTGCCGACGGATGGTCGGGCAGGAATGCCCAACCTACTGAAAATGAATTCTCAGATAGGCTGCTTCGTGGGAATGACGTGATTAAGGATATGAGGCGTTGCAACGATGATACTTACAAGCCCCGGATACAAGTATCCGGGCTACGAAACTGCCGGTTCAGGGGGGTAGGGTGGAGTTGAACAGCAAGCGGATAAGGATATCCGCGTTCCCAGACGACGTAGATCGGAATCTCCATCCGAAATCAATTGTGATTTGACCGAAATTCGTCGGAAAAAGTTTCCGACCACGATTGGGTTCCCGCCTTCGCGGGAATTACGTGATTAGGGACGTGAGACATTGCAACGATTATACTTACAAGCCCCCGGACACAGGTGTCCGGGCTACGAAACTGCCGGTTTAGGGGGGTAGGGTGGAGTTGAACAGCAAGCGGATAAGGATATCCGCGTTCCCGGCCGACGTAGGTTGGAATCTCTATCCGACATCAATTGTAGTTTGACCGAAATTCGTCGGAAAAAGTTTCCGACCTACGATTGGGTTCCCGCCTTTGCGGGAATGACGTGATTGGAGTGTAAGACACTATAAGAGTAAAACCTACAAACCCCCAACCGCACGGGTCAGGGCTACGAAACTGCTTCGCGGGAATGAGGTGATTAGGAGTGTAAGACACTATAAGATTTAACCTACAAATCCCCGACCGCAAGGGCCAGGGCTACGATACTACGATACATAATTTTAGGAAGTTACATGAATGATACATCTCAACAATCCCAACCCCGCCTCTACACCGACCTCGCCTCCTGGTGGCATGTTTTGTCGACACCGGATGGTTATAAGAAGGAAGCGGAATTTACCCGGCAGCAGCTTGAACTTGTAGCGCGGATTCCTCTGAAAACTATGCTTGAGCTGGGGAGTGGGGGTGGGAACAATGCCTTTCATTTGAAGGCTCATTATCAGTTGACGCTGACTGACATCGCGCCTGGCATGGTGGAGGTCAGTCGGGAGCTAAATCCTGAGTGCGAACATCTAGTTGGAGATATGCGCGCACTGCGTCTTGACCGCGAATTTGATGCTGTGTTTATTCACGACGCGATTGGGTTTATGGCATCGGAAACCGACCTGTTCAAAGCATTGCAAACTGCTGCGATTCATTGCCGGAAAGGTGGGGCAGCGATTTTTGAGCCGGATTTTGTCAAAGAAACTTTTAAGCCGGAAACTGGTCATGGAGGTCACGATGTCGGTGGGCGGAGTTTGAGGTATTTGGAGTGGTTCTGGGACCCCGATGAAACAGATGATACATATATGTCGCAGATGGTTTATCTGCTGCGAGAAGGTGATGGACCTGTGCGGACTGTCAGCGATGAAGCCAGTCCCCTGGGATTGTTCTCGCGAACCACGTGGTTCAGGTTGATCCGTGAGGCTGGATTTCAGCCATTCCGTGTTACGGATAGTTATGATCGGGATATTTTTTTGGGGTTGAAGGATTGATTTGGTTGTTTTTCCGTCAGGCAGGACTAGTTTTTTTAATGGTGTTTCATCCCTGTTTAATCAGTCTCTCTGAGAATGATGTGTAAGTATGATAGGCATTCCTGCCTGTCCCTTACCGCTCGCCATGTTTCGCTTGCGTAATGGAGATTTCTCGTCATGGAAAGTACTGAATACGCTTCACAGCGGATGGTCGGACAGGAATGTCCAACTTGCGGAAATTTGGTTCCAAAAATACAAACCTCCCGAACTCAATTCTGTTCGGGAGGTTTGTTATTATAAATACTAATGTAAATCAAGGGCAATTCGATATGCCCTCAGGAATTACGTCCTGTTTACTTTATTAAAGCGATCTTCTTCACTGCTGTCTTTTGTGAAGATTCAAGCCTTACTAAATAAAGTCCGGTTGGAATCTGGTCGGCGCGCAGGATAACTGAATGGTTTCCTACGGTGTACTGACCTTCAGCCAGGTCTAATACTTTTCTACCGGCGAGATCAAACACTGATACTTTTGCAAGCCCGGATTTACCGAGACTGAAGTCGATGCGGGTTGTGCTGTTGAATGGATTCGGGTAAGGATTCGCCATTCCAAAAGTATATGGGGCAGCGTTATCTTCGCCCGGTGCACTCAACATTCCACTACCGGCAAGACGGATATCCGGCAGATTTTCAACATTGGCCTCAATAACAAGAGCATCTTGATAGAAACCATCGTCAGGGGGTGTAAACATCACTTCAACGGCAATACTCTCACCGAAATTCAAAGTTGTCTCACCTGGCCAATCGGCTTCGTAATACTCAGTTTCTGTAGCTACTGATGTAATTGTAAGCGGAACAAATGATGTGTTGTAGAATCTTACTTCTCTGCTTGCAGTTGTTCCCATAAATATCTCATCGAAGTCTACCAGTTCAGTCGATACTTCCATCATTGGGATTTCGATTATTTCGGGAACGATGATTGCGTGAATCATTAAATCCTGTTCGTACGGGGCTGCATTTTCACCGTCAAAATTAAAGAAGTGGTTTCCACCTCTTACCAGCTCATCACCAACAATTTGTGGTTCATTCTCTTCGCCAGTAACCTCCGCCCAAATCCAGAACATGTCCTGTAAATTCATGAGTTCATCATTCATGTATAACGGAACTGTAAGCCAATTCGGGAATGATGTCTCAGGAGTTACTTCAACCTCTGTGCTGAATAATTCTGCGCCAGGTGTTCCAGCGTCTCCGCCATCACCAAGAATATGCAGGGTAAACATTGTTGCTTCACCGACACCGTTGAACATCAGTTTTGCAGCACCGATAGAATAGGTTTCCATTCCGATATCAACCGGACGGAATCTCACAGCAGCTCCAGTATTTTGTTCAAAATTATATGCCGATACCATGCTTCTGCCATCGAAACCTAATTCGTACACTCCTGCCGGTTGGATGGTCACATTCTCGTAACCCGCTCGGTCATTTTCAGCAAATTGGTCATCATCGTCAGGATCATTCGGTGTATTTGAACCGACATTTGTTTGTGTCCAAACATCAAAAGTACCGGGAGTAACAGGAGTCCAACCAAGATTTTGCCTATCGACGAAATCAGTCAAATTTAGTGCTATTAATTCTTCTGGTTCCAAAGATGGACGAGGGATGATAGGAAATACTCTGCCCTCATTATCGTTTCCCCATCCCCATTCTGCCCAGATATTATCTATCGCACTTGTTCCAAAGTTGTTGCAGTCGGTGGTGAAATCGAGGATACGGTGATTTACGGTGACCGGATAAGACAGGTTGAAATCTGTCATTCCAGCATCGCGTGGTTGGCGATTAACTCCGAGGACTTCTAAATCATCCAACCATAGCCCTGAGCCAACTCCACCGTCGTCATTATGATCACTCCGATACATCCACCTGAGCATAACGGTCTCGCCTGCCCATTCAGTAAGGTCTAGATCGATATTCGCTTCACCGTATGGCATTCCAGCGACATAATGAGTCCATTCCATACCACCCGTCTCATCACGATTATAATCTGTTACCTGCCATGCCCATGTGGCACCATCATCATCGGAGAGCATGATCTGGTAGAAATCATCGAGGTTCTGGTTGTTATCTCCATCAGAGTCATCAACATCGCAATAAACCCAGAATGTGAATAGGGTGTTAATATCTTCAGGGATTTCGAAGGGGGGGGTATCCAGGGTGTTGACATTGTTATTGTGTTCAGCGCTATGCCACATACTGGTTTCACCAGAATGCTGATCCTCATTGGACAGCTCCCACCAATCACCAAATCCAGGTGCGCTTATTGGAATCAAATCTTCAGGAATTGGGTCTGCATCTGCATCGTTGAACAGGTAAACCTCTTCGTTGTCATCCTGCAGGACAATATTGTCAACTATAACGCCGCTGTTGCCGAGGTAATAATTCCACGGGGCAGCAACAGTTCTATCAGAAACTAATACCCAACGGATCACAACTTCCGCTTCACCTCTGTAGGCGGAAAGGTCAAACTCAACATCAACCCATTCTGGTTCAGGTGTAGTGTCAGCTGGGGCATCCCATGCGTCTATGCCATCAATTTTCGATTCAAAGACGTAGGCAGGTACATCGCCATAACCCCATATTCTTCCAGCAGCGGATAATCTTTCAGAGGTATATGCGGGAGAAGCGGGTTCTACGACTTCAAAGTCTTCGCCAGCGTTGGTGGATACTTGCAGGAACCAACCATCCCAACCATCGTAGTTGCCTAAACCACCGGGAACACGACGAGGATCTTCCAATAACCAGTATGCATTAAAGGTTAAAATCAATCCATCTGCGGCTTCGGCTAGGTTAAGAACTGGAGTGTCAAGCCATTGATGCCAGTAATTGTCATAACCAACGGGATCACCTTCATATGCAAGTGTATCTCCACACCACCAAGCTAAATTATCGTCCTCAGGGTTTAGAAGATCACTCTTATGCCATGCGGTATCAAGGTTAGTCCAATCATAGGTTGTCCAACCTTCAGCTCCATTTTCAAAGTCTTCGATAAAGACTTCAACATCGTCAGCATTGTCCCTTAGTGGAGAATGCGCAGGTGTGACATTTCCATCAGAAATGTTTGGTGCGGTAGAGGTTTGTCCATTTAAGACTCCCTCGTTGTTTGCAGCACCCGCAGGCAGTACAAACATGGCAATAATTAATAAAAAAGCTAACAAAAATCTCATACTTTTCCCCTATTTTAAGTTCCTTCATTGTTCGTACAGAACAGGATTTGTGCCGAATATAAGTGCGGTGCATTGAGAACGGTACTGATGGAACAAGGTGAGTTTGGCTAAAGTTCCCATATTTCACATCAAAGTGAATATAGCTATAACTTAAACAATTGTCAATATCGATCAAATTAAAAAAGTAAAGACATTCGCAATATACGACTACACGAGTTTTCCAGATCAAGTCTTGCCTTGACTTGTAAGGTGCTTCACTCTATATTTATATGGAGTAGTTGTATCAATTACTTCTCGAATTCAACCAATAGGCTAAAAAAAGATTTGGAAAGACTTGAAAAGGTAACATGGACAGTACACCCCATGATGGATAATCCAAAAAAAGGAATCACTTTTTGGATCATCCTTCCAATGGTTATATGGTTGTTTTATTGGAATATCGAGCCGGATTTTTCTCGAATTGCCAGCAGGTTGAGCACAGTTGTTGTCACATTAATACTCTTGATCTATTTTTCTTCGATCTATTTGTCAACCCGTTTCACAATTGATTCCGACGGAGTAGCTATTTCGAGATGGCTTTTTACGAAACGTCTAACATGGAAAAGAGTCCGGTCGATGGTTAATGAAAAAAACGGAGTGTTTATCTCACCCTTCCCTGTAAGAACAAGAATGGAGAATTTCCGAGGTGTATTTCTCTTCTACAGGGATAATCAGGAAGAGGTTATTGACGCTCTACGTAGTCATAAACCAGATTTGCCAGGGATGCCGGAGAAACTAAATGGCAGATGAACCAAACTCGACGGTTTTTGAAGACGAACTGACTGACCGTGAAAAGGCTCTGATCTCAAAGCTCGCCGATTGGACGGTGAAGAAACGTATGACGACTCCTGCAATCTTTTTTCTAGAATCTGTCAGACCTTTGAACTATGTCGGCAGTCAGGTGATGGTCTTCTTCGCCCCGATTGTGAACGTTGTGTTCAATATGCCCGAGTGGGACGAGCTGAGAGTCGTCCTTGAGCGACGAGAATCAATCGCTTATGTCCTCGACCTAATTGAAGAGAAGGAAGCGGAATTCCTGACCGATGAGAGCATAAGAAAACAGGAAGCCAAAGCCCGAAAGAAAGAGGCAGAGAAATGAACGAAGCAAACGTAACATCATTCAAACGCGGTCTGCGCGGTATGTGGTCGCACCCGGATCCTGTTAAGGTTATAGATAAGATTGATTTCGAGTCCGCCGGAGCTTCTATGCCCGGCTACCCTCATTCAATCTGGCAGATTCTGCGGCACATGTATGGCTGGTGCTGGCTTTCAATAGACTGGCTGCGAGCGGACGATAATTTTCCGAACCCCGACAAGGACAACTACTTTTTTGCCGAAAAGGCTCCAGCTGATGAAAAGGCATGGAAATCCGCTCAAAAAGAGATCCACGACATCTATGATGCACTGAAAGATATATTACCCGGCATTGACATGGAGAAGAAATACGAGAATCTGTATGATAATACTGCAGGCGACATGTTGATGATAATGACAACTCATACGAGTTATCATATGGCTCAGATTAATATGATTCTGAAAGCCAATGGGAAGATGTTGGATATGAAAGATTTGTTTGTTGAAGATGTAGCAGAACTTTAGCTTTTTGTATCCGCTTTAGTTCACCCAACACTAATTAATTAAGAACTTAACTTAGCTAATAATGCCAAACGAACCAAAAACTATCCTCGCCACTGATTGTGGCTCAACGACAACTAAGGCTATCCTGATTGAAAGGCAGGATTCCGGTGAATACCGCCTTGTTGTGCGTGGTGAAGCTCCAACTACGGTTGAAGCTCCGTTTGAAGATGTCACTAAAGGCGCGTTGAATGCGATCCGTGAGGTCGAGGAACTGTCAGGAAGACGGTTTATTTCCGATGATGAGAAAATTGTTCGCCCGGATAACGGGGACATCGGAACGGATATTTACATTTCCACCTCGTCAGCAGGTGGTGGACTGCAAATGATGGTCTCCGGGGTGGTCAAGTCTATGACTGCCGAGTCGGCTGAACGTGCTGCTCTTGGAGCCGGATCAATTGTGATGGATGTGCTTGCGTCAAATGACGGCAGGCTTGCTCACGAGAAGATCGAACGCATCAGACGGTTGCGTCCCGACATGATACTGCTCTCCGGTGGTATTGACGGAGGCACAACCAAACATGTTGTTGAGCTAGCCGAGTTGATCTCAGCTGCTCGTCCCCGTCCCCGGCTTGGTGGTGGATATGATCTGCCAGTGATATATGCCGGGAACAATAAGGCGTGTGATGAAGTTGACAAAGCATTGGGTGATAAGGTTTCTCTCAAGATCGTTGACAACCTGCGCCCCATTCTCGAACGGGAAAACCTTGGACCGGCCCGTGATAAAATTCATGATTTATTCATGGAACATGTGATGGCTCAAGCACCGGGTTACAATAAGTTGATGAGCTGGACGGACGCTCCAATTATGCCTACGCCTGGTGCGGTAGGGAATATCATGGAAACGATTTCGAAGAAGGATGGCATTGACCTGGTCGGTGTTGACATTGGAGGCGCGACCACGGATGTTTTCAGTGTGTTTAGTGGTGTGTTCAACCGAACTGTTTCAGCTAACCTCGGGATGAGTTATTCCATTTCAAATGTCCTTGCCGAAGCTGGCTTTGACAACATTATGCGCTGGGTTCCTTTTGAAATCAGTGAGGAAGACCTTAGGGACAGGATTGGAAACAAGATGATCCGTCCGACTACGATTCCTCAGACCCTTGAAGAATTGAAGATTGAACAAGCCATTGCCCGTGAAGCCCTGCGGCTCGCATTTATCCAGCACAAGTCTTTTGCTGTTGGTTTAAAAGGTGTTCAGCAGGAGCGTTCGATTTCTGACACGTTTTCACAGAAAACATCTGGCGAGACATTAGTGGATATGATGTCGTTGAATATGCTGGTCGGTTCAGGTGGTGCTCTGTCGCATGCTCCTAATCGTGCTCAGGCAGCACAAATGATGATTGATGCCTTCCTCCCAGAAGGTGTAACGCGACTTGCGGTTGATTCAATTTTTATGATGCCGCAACTTGGTGTACTCGCAACCGTAAACGAACGCGCAGCAACTGAAGTTTTTGAAAAAGACTGCCTGATTCACCTTGGAACCTGTATTGCTCCGTTGGGAGCTGGAAAAGCGGGAAAAACTGTTGTAACCGTTACAGGAAAGTCGAGTAAAGGGCGAGAAATAAATCTTGATGTCGGATTTGACGAATTACTATTAACCGAACTTGAGGTTGATGAAACATTGCATGCCCATATAATCCCTGCCAAAGGATTAGATATGGGTGAAGGTCCCGGTAAGCCGGTTGAGAGAATGGTTCATGGTGGGATCGTCGGTTTAGTGATAGATACCCGGGGTCGTCCCTGTGATTTGAGACGGGATACAAAAGACAGAGTTCAGAAGCTGAATAAGTGGAAATTGGATTGACAGGATTTTCAAGTGTGTCAGGTGGGGACACCTGACACCACTGTAATTGGATTTGCAGGATGTGCTGGCAGACACCCTCGTCGCCAGATTGTAATCGTTTAAAGATGAAAGTGTTTAAGGGAAATTCATGAGAAAGATGTTTGTTGTGATTATGTTGATGCTCTTCGTTCTGGGGTGTTCGGACGAGAAAGCAGGTGAAAAACAGGCTTGGTCCCCTCCGGTCAATCCCGGTCCACCCCGTAAATTTGATGTGGGTGATGAGGTTCTGGAAAACAAGCTTCCTGAAGATGTGAGTGACGGATTTCTAAGTTTTGGAAAGGCTCCCGGCTTTAGCTATGGAGTCTTGATCGCTCATAACACAGTTTCACCTCGATACCACGAAAGAAGTGATATGTTAGTGTATATACACAGTGGAATAACAAGATTCCATGTTGGGGATGAGAACTTTTGGGCGGCAGGCGGAGATGTTGTCTACGTTCCGCGCGGTTCAACATATGCAGTAACAACCAGAGAAAAATATCCGCTTGAATTTGTTACAGTCTATTCTCCGCCATTTGACCCAAATGACATTGTTTATCCAGAGCTCGAAAAACCAGCTCCCCTGGTGAAATAAAATGAAACGAACCGAACTCGGATTATATCTCGCAGATTTTTTAGATACGGATAGCTATTCAGATTATTGTGTGAACGGCTTGCAGGTTGAAGGAAACAAAGAAGTTAAATCGATTGTGACCGGAGTCTCCGTTAGTGAAAGGTTGTTTCAGGCTGCTATCGAGAAGGGTGCGGACACGATAATTGTGCATCATGGGTTATTCTGGCGCAATTCACCGAATCCGTTTAAGTTGACCGGGATAACATATAATCGTGTCCGGTTGCTTATCGAGCATAATATCAACCTTTTCGCGTATCATTTACCTCTCGATTCACATCCAAAGATCGGCAATAATGCGCTGATAGCTAAAGCACTTGGACTTAAGAACAGGAAAATGATTGAATTTCCTGACATTTCTGCCGGAATGGGTGAACTTACATCACCATTGTCGATAAATGAATTCCATGGTCATGCTGATAAACTTTTTGAAGCTGAAGGATTAATGTTGCCCGGGAATCAGGATTCGATTCAAAAAGTGTTCATTATCTCGGGTGGTGGAGGGAATGATTATCAAGATGCTTATTCAAATGGAGCTGATGTATATGTCACAGGCGAATTAGAGGAGCATTCTGTAAGAGGAGCGGAAGAACTTGGGCTGGCATTATATGCACCGGGACATTACAACAGTGAGAAATGGGGAATTCGTGAACTTGGTAATCATCTTGAAAGAGAGTTTGGTTTTACCACTGATTTCGTGGATATCCCAAACCCAATTTAGTTATAATTATGACTCAGCATTCTTAAAAAAACTTTATGTTTCTATGGAAACAAAAATACATGTCATTCCATTAGAAATGGGATAGTGACGAATGAGAGCTGAGTAGATAGAATATTTTTTGGAGGTTTTCATGTCTGATTTTGAATTTATTAAGTTTAGTCGTGAGGGCGGTCGGGCTGACCTAAAGTTCAGCAATCCCCCTTACAACCTGTTAACAGGTGAAATGCTTGAAGAGATCGTACGAGCTCTTGACACTTTAAGAGACGATGAAACGTTGAAAGTGCTTCTCATTCAGGGGGAAGGTGACACCTTCTGTGGTGGTGTACGTACTGAGGACATAACGGCAGATAGTATTGGCACATTAATGCCTCATTATTCCAGAGTGTATAACCACTTGAATGATATCCGTGGTGTTGTTGTCTCAGCGGTGTTGGGAGAGGCATCAGGTTTTGGATGTGAACTGGCTGCATTCTGCGACGTTTGCATAGCAGGGAATAATGCCATGTTCAGTTTCCCTCAAATTCAGCTTGGACTGTTCCCGCCAATAGCGACTGCAATTCTGCCTCGTCTTATCGGTCGCAACCGTGCAATAGACTGGATCGTTTCCGGAAGAAGAGTGACTGCTAAGGAAGCCATGGAAGCTTCGATGGTTGCGCGTACGGTTCCAGATTTAGCTCTGACACAATTCGCAGATGCATACGCAGAACGAATTAATAGCTTTAGTGCTCCAGCGGTAGTGCTTGCTAAGCGAGCTGTTGATGAAGCGCTTTACACTCCTGTGATGGATGCACTCAGAACTACAGAATCGCTGTACATGCTTGATCTGATGAACAGTCTTGATCCGACCGAGGGGCTTAAAGCCAGCCTCGAAGACAGAGATCCAGTTTGGAAGAATAAGTAGAGTTAAGGTATACACTTAGTTGCGTTCGTGGTGAGTTCTTCCCCCTCAGCAGAGTTGGTAGCTGCATATGTTTTGCGCAAGCGAAAAGGTGCGACACAACTTTTGTTACTTAAGCGTCCTCCTGACTGTCCCTATGCGCCATTAACCTGGCAAATAGTATATGGCCATCGTGAGGATGATGAAGGTTCAGAGGCAACAATTCTCCGTGAGATAATAGAAGAAACAGGAATTACCCCGAAAGCTCTGTATTCAACAGATGAGGTGTTCAGCATTCCAAGGCAGCATACCGACGGGAATATGCGTGTACCAGTGTATGTTGCATTCGTTGATAATAGAGATATTGTGGTATTAAACGATGAGCATGTTGCCTTTAAGTGGATTGATGTTGAAAATGCCGGGGAAGATTTATACTGGCCTGTTCAGAAAAAAACCATGAAGAATATTCTGCGCGAGTTCTGTGAGAAAGAACCCTCCCAGAAAAACATAATTTAATTCAATTGAGGTTCACTTAGACTAAGTGGTCTGGTAGTATCCCAGCATACTTAGCTGCTCATGCCTCTAAACTTAATAGATAGAAAGTTCAAGATATGTCAGAAAAAAAGAAACTCGTATTCTCCGGCATCCAACCAACCGGGAATATACACATTGGAAATTACCTCGGTGCGGTAAAAAACTGGGTTGCGCAGCAGGAAGAGTATGACAATATTTTTTGTATTGTTAACCTCCATGCAATAACTGTTCCGCAGGATAAAAAAGTACTAAAGAAGAAAACACTCGAGCTGGCTGGTTTGTTACTCGCAGCAGGTATCGATCCTGAACGCTCCTCACTGTTCGTTCAATCGGATGTTCCAGCTCACAGTGAACTGGCTTGGATTCTGAACTGTTACACCCCGATGGGATGGATGCAGAGAATGACGCAGTTCAAAGAAAAATCCGTCAAACAGAAGGACGAGGTTACTGTTGGACTGTTCGATTATCCTGCGTTG
>JABGPL010000067.1 GCA_018644935.1 Calditrichota bacterium
TGACTACCATTAAAATTGGCAATAATGGTTATATCATATAATTCAACTAGTGTATTAATTTGGTGTGCAAGAAATACTCTAGCAACCATTGGTGTTGAAACGATAATAGCTATTTTTGTTTTGCAAATAATACAAACCTCTCTTCCATCCCCTTTGCAGGGAAGTAGCCGAGACCTTCACGGTCGTGGAAAGAAAAAGGTGTCGTCAGGTGTCCTCACTTGATGCAAAATTAACATACAAAGTGTAGGCTGATAGCACCCGGCACATACCAAATGACCTGATTTCCTGCTAGGTCACATAATAAACTCCTCGATTCGTGTAAGTGAATCGGGGAGTTTATTTTCAATTCCCCCATTGACTATCTTAATTTTCTAAATTCTTCTTTTATAATCCATGATTCCTGGTTGAACATTGATAAGTAACACCACTTAATCTATTTTCTAACAAAATGACATTACTAAAATCCCGCTTCAAGGAGTTCAAGATGCGCAATAAACTATTGATTTTTATCGTGTTTCTGTGTTTTTTCCAACTAAATAGTCCGTCCGCTCGTGCTTACTGGGGGTTACGGAATATCGCATCCAGAATGGACGATTCAGTGTATGTTGGATTTGATGCTGATTATTACGCCTATCCGGTGTCCTGGGCACGGACGGAAATTAATGACGATGAATTTACCTGGAATGCACTGGATAACAGCTTGAATTTTGCTCAGCGATTTGATGGCAAGGTTGTCCTCGTTGTTTCTTGCAATAGTAGCTGGGCTTGTGGAAGAGGAACAAGGGCACCAAATGACTTGGACAGAAGAACTCCTCTGGCAAGTGATCCTCCCGAACATGGCTACTCAGAATACCTCTATGACTTCGCATACAACCTTGTCGACCGTATTGGTCAACGTGAAAACCCGGTGGTTAAATATCTCCGATTTGTCAATGAACCGGAATATAATTGGGAGGTTGGAGAGAATTGGGAACAGGATGTCGATGACTATGTACGCTGCCTCAGAACGTTTTACATTGCAGCACATGCAGCAGCAGATGCTAACGAGATCGAGGTGCATATTTCGCATGGTGGATTTTACATGGTTAAACAACTGGCTCGAAGGTACTACAGGCTTGGAGAGCGAAACGCCGGGTTGCAGGACAGTCTGATCACCCTCCTGCAATCTCGATATGAACGTCACGCAACGAGGATAAACACCTGGGAAGATGTCCAGAGACTTGTAGTTGGTAGAGGAGGAATGCCTCCAAATTATTGGAGTGATGCAATGGCAGGGCAGACCGCATGGCTCGACTGGTTCGACATTCACTACCACTGGAAACCTCGATTTATCTTTGATGAACTCGGAGCTTTCAATCAAACTGTGCGGGATTCGGGTGGAGAAGTCAAACCCTGGTTCGCAGCCGAGGCTGCTATGCAGCTCGGCCAGGGTGGATTGACTGAATACAACGCACGTTTCCATGCTGGGGATATGGCGCGAAAGTGGATACTCGGGCTTAAATTCGAACTTAGAGGGATATGCACCCCAATGACCGGATTCCCTCCAGAACATTTCTTCGGGCTTTTTGATGACCAGCAGCAGGAATACCTATCCGCTGGAGTATATCGATATTTGAGGACGCTTTTTGTTGGAGGAGAAACAATTTTTGTGCCTGAACCACCTTTTATAAAGTACTTTACCATATTAGATCGCCAGGCAATTGGAGTTGTTTGGTATGATGCCCTATTCGATTCAGACGTTGATACGATGTTATATGATCCGCCTGACGACCCCACAGGGCTCTGGTGGATACAGATATTTGACATATTCGGTGATACTCTTTCAGGTAGAGTACCGGCTATTGATTCCATCTACATTACTCAAGAACCCATTATTATCAGGTACTACAATATGGACAGAGTTGGTGACGATTTAGTAGAAGCTCCAGTGGACTTCACATTCCACTCAGTTTATCCCAACCCATTCAACTCGGTGTTCAACATAAACTACAATTTAGCAAGACGTTCCCCGGTTTCGGTCGGGCTTTACTCACTTAATGGAACTGAGGTCTGGCATGAGGGTGGAACAATCGAGACTGCAGGAAATCACACCTTAACTGTAGATTGCAACGATCTGACATCCGGGGTGTACCTTGTCAGAGTGGATGCCGGAGTCAGTTCTGCTACCCGGAAGATCGTGTTGCTACGGTAATTCTGGATAATAGAAAAGAAAAAGACTTTAGCGAAAACCCCCATAGTCCGGGAATTTCCTTGACAGAAACGCAATATCTTGTTATATAGAGTGTAGGTCGGTATCTCATCCCGACAAATCAATATCGTAGCCGCGATCCCTTGTGGTCGTGGAGTTTCGAAGGTCGGATTCTTAATCCAACAAAATTGAACGGAGAGAATTCTCAACGGAGTATCTGAGATGGACAAAGACAAAAAATCACCAGAAACCGAAATACAAACAGAAGTCCTAAAAATAACCCTGAAGAGCCAATACAGCGCAACGTTCGCAATGTTACGGCAGGCAATAGAGCTCTGCCCGGATGATCTCTGGCTCGACGAATCCCACACAAACCGCACCTGGTGGATAGCATATCATGCCACATACTTCACGCACATGTACGCCCAGATAAACGATTACACCTTCAAGCAGCTAAAGAACCACCCCAAACCCGATCAGTTCAGCGGAACCATAACCTGGCCCCCCCGCAGCAAGCAAGACCCCAAGTCACCACCCACCCGCGAGGACATCCTTCTATACATAGATTACTGCGAATCCAACATTTCAGCCTGGGTAGACCTCATTGACCTGACCGCCCCCAAATGCGGCTTCTGGTGGTACAAAGGAATGGACAAACTGGAGCACCAGTTCAACAACCTCCGTCACATCCAGCACCACATCGGGCAATTGGCGGATAGGGTCAGGAACGTATGCGATGAAGGTGGAGATTGGGTTGGGGGGATTTCTTAGTTTCGTAGTCCGTGACCTTCATGGTTAGGGAGCCCACCACCGCAAGGAATCGCGCCTACTCAAGACGTGAAAGGCAATGAAGATACAGGAGAAGATTTTGAACAGGAACAAATATTGGGGTCATGTACTATTACTAACGACATGTCTTGCGCTTGTGCCAATGCTATTCGCTCAGAATGGAGGAGAGACAAAAGATGATTCCGTTGAATTTGTGACTGTCCTGCTGTTGATTGTGATTTTAACTGGTCTGGGGTATCTTGTAAGGAAACAACCCTTCGAGTTTACTAAAGATAATAATTCGCTAACTGTGCGCAGGTCAGATCTCAGTCGGTATTTGTCCGCAGTTATTTCGTTGGTCTTTATGGGGATACCTTTAGTTGTCCTATCTGACCAGATATTCGATCCCGAGAGATCAATCGACACAGATACGACACTTTTACTCACAGCATGGATTCTTATTGTTCTTTATAGAGGAGTATCTGTATTCATTGAGTGTGAAATAAAGATGAACAATAATAACAGAAAAATCTACAAGAATGGTAAATTTTTCCTCAACTATTCCGAAGTATTAAGCTTTCATGTGAAAGAGTTTGTTACTAAATCAAGACGTCATAAATACTATTATTTTATTGTTTCAATCCAAACAAGAACCGGACATAAACATAGATTATTCAAACTATCAAACTATGACATTGCTGAGGATATCGTCGTTAATATGGATAATTTTGTGTCACGGGGAGGTATCCGGAGATAAGCAAAAGGCTGCATAATCGAGACAAAAGTCATCGATTTCCCCAGGTTAACAAATTGGGAAGAAATCGGCAAGTCCTCGTACTATATACGAGCAGTGTTTGAAAACATCACCGCGAGCAAGGTTGTAAAGTGACCATCGCTTAGTTAGTATACACAACCAGATTGCCTCGCTTCGTTTGCAACGACAAAGCTGGTTTGTTGGTCCCTCACAACATGCAGGGGATACGGTTTATTTTTTATAGTCACAAGAGGGCATGTCCGAAAATACAGAACTGTATTATACACAATTAGGGACATACACCCCGTATTTTTTCAAGGAGAAAAAGTGAAAAAGAGAGTTTACTTATTAGTTTCGATCTTCATTTTCTGCTGCGCAATTTCAGCAGTTTCATCAGAGAAAAAATGCCGTGAAATCGCACAGAGAGAGTATCCAGACGATATTGAAATGCAGAATTATATTTTCGATCAGCAATGTACAGCATTTCGATATATGACAAAAGTTGAAGATATGGATGTAAAAGATATTGCATTACGGGAGTATCCAGAGGATTTTTCTATGCAGAAATATACTTATGATCAACAGAATGCCGGCAAGAGATACATGACAACTGTTCGCGATAGTCAAGTCGAGCAGATTGCCTTGCGAGAATATCCTTTTGATTTCTCAATGCAAAAATATACTTATGATCAACAGAGTGCTGCCAAGAGATACATGACAACTGTCAGCGATAATCAAGTCGAGCAGCTTGCCTTGCGAGAATATCCTTTTGATTTCTCAATGCAAAAATATACTTATGACCAACAGAGTGCCGCCAAGAGATACATGACAACTGTCAGCGATAATCAAGTCAAGCAGCTTGCCTTGCGAGAATATCCTTTTGATTTCTCAATGCAAAAATATACTTATGACCAACAACTCGCAGCAAAGAACTATATGGCATCTGTTCTTGATTCTGAGGTTAAGAAAATTTCAAAACGCGAATACCCCACGGATTTCTCAATGCAGAAATTCACATATGACCAACAACTATCAGCAAAGCTTTATATGGAAGCAATGCCGAATAATTCGGCAAAGCAATCAGCAATTCGCGAATACCCGTACGACTATTCAATGCAGAAGTTCACCTACGATCAATTACAAAGTGGTAGATAAAATGGAATAACAACTATAATATCGTAGCCCATGAACCTTGAAGTCAGTGATTCCACGGAAGTTACCTTCAGCAGGCTCTGGAATCGAGACAAAAGCCAACGAATTTCGCAGCTCAACAAATTGGAAATAAATTGTAAATCATCGTAACACAATGGTTATGTGCTACATTGCACTTGATCGCTTGATAAAGGTACTGAATCTCTTGAAATGCAACCATAAATATAAGTCTACCAAATGAGGACGAAAATGGAACACATCGATAATGTTGAAATGTCTATTAACTACAGGATGGCAAGACATGGAAAACTGGCGCAAAGGAATATTTTATGGGATCGTACTCTATCTCAAATTACGATCATCCTGACAGTTTTAGTTCCGTTTGGTATCTTTGCATTGCTAAATATACCATATCAAGACCAAACTGCAGTTAAAGTCATAACGCTCATTGCGTCCGGTTTAGCTATGGTATGCCATTCAATTTCGATGACGATGAAGTTTCGCGAAAAGTTCCGTTTTTACAAAGAGCAAGAAGCGGATTATACAACTCTGTGGTTAGAGTTTTCTAATCAACAAATAGATGACAAAGTGGCACTTAAGAAAATGAATAACCTAATGAAAAATGATGTAAAAGAGCCTTAGTTTCGTATCGTGGGTTCTCGCAACTCGATAAATTTATTTTCTCATCAGTGCTTCCCGGTTTTAAGAATCCGGGCTAAGAAATTGTTTTATATAAATAGTATTATTCTGTTTAATTGTTAATTTTTTAAAGGAGTGGAAAATGTTTGAATTAGACGGGTTGGTAAAGCTTGCCAGTATTGGTGCCGCAGGAGTTTGTGTTCTTGCCATTGCTCAAACGGGTTGGTTAACTCAGAGGATTCCTAATGATGCTCCCCAATGGCGAGTGGGTTTAATAAAAAGATACCAGTCAATTTGTGTAATTATCGCCTTCATCAGCGCATTATCTGGCGGGGCAAATGCCTACTTCAACAGCGATAAAATCCAAAAAATCACTAACGCATATAACGCTGAGAGTAAAAGGATTAGTAATTTGATAAGGCAGCAGCAATCACCTAATGTTAGGATCGATCCGAATTCAATGAGAATGAAGTCACTGGATTCCATATTGAATCCCAAATAGATTTCGGAGATCGGGTACTTTTAACATGCGTTAATTTCTGTCTGGTGTTAATGACGGATAAGGAAAGATTGAAGTGTAAGGGCGAATTATTGTTCGCCCTTACATTCTAATCTGGAATTAGACTTGAGGGAATAAATGCAGGGCTATGTCCTTGTAACGGGTAGATAAGGGAAGGTAGACTGGCGGTTCTGAAACGATAGTATGTTCGGTTTTTGAATTACACCCGCATCAATATTAATGGCCTGCCGAATGGTCTCATTTTCCAGCCATCTCTCACGTCCTGCGAGCACATCAGGCAAATGGACAAGGAGAGCAGCGGAGATAGAGCGTGAGGCACTTTCCCAGAGATAGCTTGGGGTATGGTCCACAGCGTAGTAATCAGCATTTCCAATTTTATACATCGGATTCTTAAACGAGGTCGGTTTGGCCTGATAGAATCCCATATCCTCATCACAACTGACATCAATGATCAAGCAACCTGGCTTGAGGTAAGATATTTCATTTTCACTTACGAACATGATGGGATGATCAGGATTTTGAAAAGTTCCGTTTACAATGATTTCTGATCGACTAATCAGATCGATCAATGGTTCTTCACTACCATCATGCTCAATAAACAGCATGCGCGCTTCTCCATCTTTGCCTTCCCGAATGCGGACATAGTGACAACCCGGCACTTCCTCGCGTACTTCGTGGTCTGGGCGCAGAATGCAGATTGTAATATCTCTAAACCCACGTGCCTGGAGAGCGTAGATAGCCCCACGGCTAACCGCACCAAAGCTAAAAATAATCGTTTTACGTTGGTTTCCGTAATGGCCGTCGATACCTCTCAATTGTAGGGCATGTAGTACCGCACAATAGCCGGCTATTTCGTTGTTCTTATAGAAAGTGTGGCGTCCAATCTGACCGTCGGGTCCCCAAACAAACATATCCTCAAAGGCTATAAGTGTCTGCTTGCTATCGATTGCAGCTTGTGTAATATCAAATTGTTGTACGCAGTGTGGATAACCCCATAGGATTCCCCCTTCGCGTAGCTCTTGTAAATCCTCTAACACTGGCTTGGGAATGATAACCCTTCCGACGTCCGCCAGCAGTTCGTGGCGTGTTGCAATGCCACCCGTCTGAGCAGCAATCTCCGAGTCTTTAATACCGAGTGGGATCCCATAACCTTCCTCAAATATCAGTTGGCGACGTACTTTTTCTGGAAGGCGGAGCAGATGCTCCGGATGGATGGGAATTCGTCGCTCATCCTTCTTTTTTGAAGTCCCAATGACTCCGAAAGTATAATTGTTCATATCTCTCCATCGTTTTTTTGTCGTCCTGTGCGGTCTTTTTATTATCTGATCCACCAATAATGGATCTGAATGATTTTATTGTACCATGAAAAATGAAATCAAAATATTTCTGATTTTCAGTCTTCAAGTTCTGTAGTACAGGCACCAATTGGTACCGGACATCATTCTACTCAGACAGCGAATTATCATCAGGCAACGTACGCAATAAATACCGAAATTACAATAAATAAATCGAATTCTGTTCGTCTCAGCATCAATGCACCTTTATGGCTCAAAATAGCTTCTAAGGAATACCGGGTGATAAAAACTAATATTGAAATCAGCTCGGTGTTATTGCCACGGGTTCTTGCTCGACACGCTTCGCACGTGAAGCAGGGAACCCACGGTTTTGATGTATTGTGTTGTGATTCCACGGATTCAAGAATCAGACATAAATTTCTGACTTCCTCTAAAGTTCATGCTGCTTTCCAATTTCAAAAAAATAGAATTTAGATAAACAAATCCTCTAAAAGCCTTGACAATTCACCGTCAGAATCATATACTGTGTGCGATTGAAATCTCTCAGGTGACTGAAATCAAATAAGAAACATTCAGGTAGTCGTTTCGGCTGGGATGTTCAGGGTCAGCGCGGAGAAACAAAAAAACAATGTAGAACAACACCTGTAGTTCTACTCCAAAGAAGCAATTTAATTTGAGGTGCCATCCCGAGATAGCTTAAATCAGGCTAAATCGGGGCTGTAGAAAAACCTAAACAGATGAATCATTTACTCACTTTTTTTAAGAAGAGGTGAGCGATGTCTGTTATAAGGATTATCTACAGAATTGGTATTTTGGATTAAACCCACCATTACTTTGTTCCCATAGTTATCCCCCCACAGACATCACTCACTTCTGGAAATTTACCAGGAGATTTACGATGTTGTTAGACAACAAAACTCAAGAGTCTCTGAAAACATTCTTTCAAGAGATTCGATTATTAGACAAGGACAATAATGCAGGCAGTGATAAGTCTGCAAAGATTGCCCAAATACTCGCTTTTTTAGAGGTCTTCAATTCCTTAGTCAGGAATTACTCCAGGAAACGCGAACTGGTTTTTGTCGATTGTGGAGCAGGTAACTGTTACCTGAGTTATTTAGTTTATTATTTCTATTCCCACATTGAGGGGAGACGCATCAGGATTCATTGCATTGATAACAATGAACGTTTGATGGAAAAAAATAGTCAAACGGCAAAGAAATTCGAGTTCGACGGTATGTTCTTTTATGGTTGTGATATTGCAGATTACAAGCATTCGGGACAACCGGATATGGTTTACTCATTACATGCTTGCGATAAGGCAACGGACAAGATGTTATTCTTAGGTATAGAGACCGAAGCTAAGAATATTTTATCCGTATCCTGTTGCCAGCATACCATTAGGAAGCAATTGAAGGGCCATCCATATATAGGGATGACACGGCACAGAGTCTTCAAGGAAAGGCTTTCCTATATGATAGGGGACTCAATCCGGGCTCTACTTGTTGAAATGCAGGGTTATAAGGTTGATATGATAGATTTTGTGTCATCACGAGCTACAGATAAAAATGTAATGCTCAGGGCTCGAAAAGGGCAAACCGTTCATTTTGAGAGGTTGGCTGAGGAATATTTTGATCTTCATCAGACCTTTAGCGTTGTTCCAGCCCTTGAGGAGTATCTTTCTCAATCTGAAACAACACGCATCCTCCCATGGAGAATTGCCTCAAAGGCGTCTTGAGAGTTGGTTGCTAGAGTTTCTTAGCTTGGGCTCTTGCGGCTCGGTTTTATTGCTGTTCGGGAAATCGTGGAATGTAGGGGCGAATAAATACTTGCCCCTACATTTAGCGGATTTTTCCACAATCATCTGCAACACAAGCGAAGCATGGCAAGCAAAGGATAGCTGGTACTTATCATCTCTAATAACTTCCCGCAAACTCAAAGCATATCAAGGTTTAACTTGGATTATATTTTTGACTTCCGTATATTACCCATTCTATCTTCAGCCGCTAATCAGGAGACATTTTAATGATCACCGATATAAACCCATTACAGAAAACCCACCTCACCAGGATCGTGGCGACACTTGGACCGGCGTCCTTCAACGAGTTGGGAATTGAGCAGTTGATCCATGCTGGTGTGGATGTTTTCCGCATTAACTTCAGCCATGGTGATCATAAACAGCACAGTGAAACTATCCGCCGGGTTCGAGCGGTTTGTAGACGCTTAAATAAGCATATTTCCATCCTCCAGGATTTGGGCGGACCGAAGCTGAGGATTAACGAATTAGACGAAGATCACATTCACCTCTACCCGGGTGAATCAATCTGCCTGAGAGATGGGGTGGAAAAAGGGGATAAAACCTGCATCGGCTTCACTGATGAGGACTGGTTCGATCAGGTCAAACCCGGTGAACGTGTTGTTCTCGGAGATGGGATAATTCACCTGCAGATTGAGCGAAAGGGGAAGTCTGAGTTAGAGTGCAAGGTACTTTCAGGTGGGGTGTTACGGGCGCGTGCTGGTCTGAATTTCCCGGAAAGTGATCTGAATCTTGGGGCTATGCGTCCCAAGGATTGGGAGGATCTTAAGTTCGGTCTCGAAAACAATGTTGATGTGGTGGCGCTGTCATTTGTCCAGGGACCGGAAGACCTGATTAAAGTCCGGGAGGTGATGAAAGATTATGAGTTTGATCCCATTTTGATTGCCAAAATTGAGCGTCCCGAGGCTGTTGAACGCATAGATGATATACTCGAACATTCAGGTGGGATAATGGTCGCGCGGGGTGACCTCGGAATCAGTGTCCCGCTTCAGAAAGTGCCGACCATCCAGAAATTCCTTATCAAGAAAGCCCGTGAGCAGCGCAAATTAGTCATCACCGCCACCCAGATGCTGGAATCAATGACAACCTCTCCGATGCCAACTCGCGCGGAGGTGACCGATGTCGCCAACGCTGTATTTGACGGAACGGACGCGGTTATGCTTTCAGGCGAAACAGCTATCGGAGTTGATCCGCCTCTCGTCGTGCGAAGAATGTCGGATATTCTGATAGAAGCAGAAGCGAATGCTATTTTCCCCACATTGCCCAAAACCGATAGATCAATGGATTCCGCCATCAGCCAGGTTGTACCAATGCTGGTTAAAGAGATCGAGTCCAAATTAGTGGTATCACCTCTAACAAGTGGATCAACAGCAGTGCGGATTTCTCGTCAGCGTATAGGCGTTCCCATACTTGCCGGAGTAAGTACCGAACGGGACGCCCGTAGAATCAGAATATATCACGCCGTCAACCCCGTTGTTGTGGACAAGGAAGCAAGTTTTATGGACAATCTACGGTACATTATGCAACTCGCCACAGAACTCAAGCTTGTACAAGAGGGAGATTACACTGTTGTAACCGGCGGATTACCTCTCGACAGACCGGGCGTGACAAATTTCTTACGGGTCGTCAAGGTTGGGGATGAAATCTGATTTTCACCCGTTTGCCCGGAAGCGACAGTATCCTGACAGTATTTTTTATCTGGTCGGACATAATGAAACAATTTACATTTGATAGTTTACGCAGTGATGGAAACATATTAATTCTCGGATGTGGAGGTGGGTTTGATATTGGTTCAGCACTCCCATTATGGACACACTTGAAACAGGCCGTTGGTAGAGAACGTCAAGTTTTCATCGGAGGTGTTCAAGAACCAGCCATTGAGAGTTTTGCTGACCGTTCAGAAATGCGAAGCCCTAACTTGAAAACAATCTGTAAACTAACTCCAGACAGTAAAATTTCACCCACTGTGGTTGATCACCCCATATTCAACGTAAGAAAAAGTCCAGAGCTTTGTGTAGCCAGATACCTCGACACCGCCGTTCTGTACATTTCTTCTTCAGAATCAATAGCAATGGCATCCGCAGAGTTAATAGCCTTCTGTGGGGAATATGGAATTCAATCAATCCTGACCGTTGATACTGGCATAGACTCCCATGTGTCTTCGGATTCAACGGGAAATCTTGGTGATCCTGAAACTGATTGCTGGACCCGCGATCTTCTCATCGGGACGTCCTCCAATCATATCGATACCTATCTCGTAAATGTCTGCGTTGGTGTTGAAACATGGATTTCCAATGATGTAAGACGGGAATACGATCTAAGAAAGAAAAGTGAAGCCTATCGAGGTAGATGGAAGCCTGAAAGTCAAGATGCAATTGATTTCTTTAATGTTTGGAAGTGTTCAAAAAAGCTGTTGGAATTTGAACCAAGTAACACTGGTTTTGTGCTCCACCAGGCATTATCGGGAATTGTAGGACCTGTCGCACTGCCCCATAGCTGTGGAATAGATGTTGAGATAACAGAGGCAACGTCTGAATATAACTTTTTTAAACTTGATAAGTGGGATGAGTGAAGTTAAATCTGTTGTTGAATCTGGAAAAAAAATCACAAAAACTTGAGTGATCCCGAAAATGCAATTCAAAATAGGTGAATTAAACATAATATGCAGTGACATTGAGAGATCAATGGCATTTTACCATGACCTGTTGGGATTTGAGGTGATATCCGAGGAGGAAGGGGCATGGCATATGAAATGCGGTGAGGTTCCGTTCCTGTTGCTGCCAATGGCTAAGATTACGCCTGAACGAAAACCCTACTGCCAGGAACCGTCTGTGAGCTTTGATCTACTGGTTGAAGATGCAAAAGCAGCATTTGATTTTTTTAAGGAACACTCCGTTGAGTTCGAAATGGAACTGGAACCCAATGGCAGCTATTTCTTCATCCGTGATCCGGATGGGTTAGTCATCGAGATAGTTGGGTAGTCCTGGAATAAAACGATCCGCAACTGATTTTAGCTATTTCAACCTAACTACTGGTCTGTCCGCCAAAATCACAGTTACCCAAACCTCTTCACGATCATCGTAAATACCGGTGATTCCACCTTGACTAGATCTAATTCTGCCACTGCTGCCACCATGTTTGGACTTTCCACCCCTGTTGCCTATGGCACCGCCCTGTCCGATTTCTCCGATGGGATCTGTGTCGATTGAGCTCGCATGACTGTTCTCTATTTGACGTTTATGCTGTTTTAAAGAAGCTGCATCCATTCCACCAAAATTCAATCCGATTTTAAGTTCATATGGGGGATGTGGGAGCGTGTCGGTAACGTTCGGTTGCGGTTTTAAGAGCTTGAGGGGGAGTGCAAGCTCGTATATAAATACTCCAGACGCATGACCAAGTTTTACCTGTGGTCCATCCAAGCCATCCGCCCGGATTTCTCTGCCAGGTTTGTCTGAACTTCGCAGAAGCAACAACTTTTCAGTAATTCCATTGTTCAGGTGGCGAGTTGGCTGCCAGCCACCCCAGTAATCCTCTTCAACAACGGTTTCTTTTAAGGGTTCCTCTTGTTCGAAAGGAGGGAGGCAAATATAGCACAAACCAAGTTTTTTAATCTTTTCGCCGGATGGGTCAGCCCATACAGTAAATCCCCGACTTGAGGCAACCCGTAGCCATTCCGGATTGGTGAAACGGAACAGCAGATACAAATTATCCTTGTCGTTACAAACCCCAAGTGTTGCTGAATATTTTTCAAATGCATGGATCGGCACTTCCCGCCAGTCAACGGTCCTGCCGTCGATTTTAACGTCGGTTTTTATCCAGAAACTCTGGAGTTGTATATCGCCACAGCCAGAGAAAATCAATGGCATCAGCAGCAGGAGTAATATTGTCAAAACGTATTTCATTGATACCGTAGTTCGTTGTACTTTTAAGTATTAAACAAATTAGTCCTACAAATCGGGCTGTGCAACCAATTGAATTGGCAAATTGTTATTCAGATCCCAAAATCTTCATCGCAGATCAGGAGGAGATGTTGAGTGTTTCGAGATGGATGGGAAGGTGTCAAACTTCTTATTTTGAAAGATGTGGTTTGGAATAGCTTTTAATCTTTTGTATACTATCGAAGCAAAGTTTTGAAGTTACCCTTTTATGAAGGTTACAGTTGAATCATAAGCAAACAGGTAGTTCCTTTCTACAGCTCGAGGATGGGACAATATTCCACGGGACTACACCTTTCGAGGGCACAACCTGCCTCGGTGAGGTCGTGTTTAACACCTCTCATACGGGCTATCAGGAAATCCTCACAGATCCATCGTACTATCGCCAGATTGTAGTTTTTACAGCTCCACATATTGGCAATGTTGGAATAAACAAGGAGGATTATGAATCTGAGAAAGTTCAGGTCGCAGGTGTCGTCGTTCGTGCGTTGGTTAATAAACCACGCAACTGGCGAGCAGAAAGCGATTTAGGTTCATGGTTGAAGAACGCTGGTGTACCAGTGATTACAGGAGTCGATACTCGGGCGGTGACGCTCCACATTCGAGAGTATGGTGCGATGCGGGCAGGGATATTTTCTGGAAAAACTACCGAGTCTGAAGCACTTAAACAAGTGAAAGAATCACCTGAGATGGCTGGATCTGATCTGGCAACAATTGTGTCGTGTTCTACGAAATACGCGTTTTCGACATCTGAATTGGTGGAACGGTGGCATCCCACTTTTGAAAATGGTGATGGTTTACATGTCGCAGTTCTCGACTTTGGTGTTAAGTCAAGTATACTTCGTGAGTTGGTGCGTCGAGGCTGCAAAGTTACCGTCCTGCCAGCTACGACCGAGGCTAATGATATAATCGCAAGCGAGTTCGACGGTGTATTAGTGTCTAACGGACCTGGTGATCCCGCCGCCGTAAAAAGGGGAATTGAGACTGTAAAATCATTGTTGGTGTCTAAGATGCCGATGTTTGGAATCTGTCTGGGACATCAGCTAATTGCGCTTGCGGCAGGTTTGAAGACTTTCAAGCTTCCTTTCGGGCATCGTGGTGCCAATCATCCGGTCCAACGCCTCAAAGATAAAACAGTTGAGATCAGCTCACAGAACCATGGCTTTGCGGTTCAATCTGAGTGTATTTCAAAAGATTGGTGTGTTACACACTTGAATCTGAACGATGGCACGGTAGAGGGACTCGAGCACACGTCGCAGTCAGTATTTACAATACAATATCATCCGGAAGCCAATCCCGGTCCACATGACGGTCAATTTTACTTTGATCGTTTTATCAGTGAGATGCGTCATGCCTAAGAATGAAAAGATAAAGTCAATATTGGTGTTGGGTAGTGGTCCGATTGTAATTGGGCAGGCGTGTGAATTTGATTATTCCGGCACTCAAGCTATTCGAGCGCTGAAAGAGGAAGGAATTCGGGTTATTCTGGTCAACAGTAATCCAGCAACGATTATGACCGATCCGTCTATTGCGGACGCGACATATGTGGAACCGCTCGAAGCGGATATGGTTGAACGAATTATTGAGAAAGAACGTCCCGATTCAGTGCTTCCGACGATGGGCGGTCAGACAGCGCTTAACCTCGCAATGGATTTAGATGCAGTTGGTGTATTCCAGCGGCATAGTGTTCGCCTTCTTGGTGCGTCGGTGCGTTCGATCCGTATGGCAGAGGATAGAGAGCAGTTTCACAGTGCGATGTGTAGGATTGGGCTCGATATGCCGGTGGGTGGATTCGCGAAATCGGTGGACGATGCGCGAGCGATTTTGGAGAAGACAAAACTACCAGCAATAATCAGACCTTCCTTCACATTGGGTGGAGTAGGAGGATCAGTAGTATATAATAATGAAGAATTTGATAAAGCTGTGTCCTGGGGACTGGCAAGAAGCCCGATAAGTGAAGTGTTAATTGAGGAGGCACTAATCGGCTGGAAGGAGTTTGAGCTCGAAGTTATGCGCGATTCCGCTGACCAGTGTGTTGTTATATGTTCCATAGAAAACCTTGACCCATTGGGTGTACATACCGGTGACAGTATCACTGTTGCTCCGGTAATGACGTTGACAGATAAAGAATATCAACAAATGCGCGACGCTGCATTTGCAGTGATCAGAGAGATTGGAGTTGACACTGGAGGCAGCAATATTCAGTTCGCAGTAAACCCAAAAAACGGCCGTATAGTAGTAATCGAAATGAATCCTCGCGTTAGCCGTTCTTCCGCCCTCGCTTCTAAAGCAACCGGGTTCCCAATTGCTCGTATCGCAGCAAAATTGGCGATTGGGTACAGGCTGGATGAAATAACTAACGCCATTACACAAAAAACACCAGCCTGTTTCGAACCGGCACTCGATTATATCGTTGTCAAAATCCCCCGCTGGACATTCGAGAAATTCCCGACAGTGAACCAGACTCTCGGCTCGCAAATGAAGTCCGTAGGTGAGGTTATGGCAATTGGACGAACATTCCCGGAAGCGTTACAGAAAGCATTACGTAGCCTGGAGCAGGACAGGTATGGATTAGGAGCAGACGACCGGGATGTAATATCATCAGATCACATAGAACCCCATTTATTATCAGAGTGGCGGGCAATAGTACGGAGAAAGCTGTCAACACCTCGTCCTGAGAACATTTTCTACTTGAGGTATGCCTTACAGTTGGGCCTTTCTGTTGAGGAGGTAGCGCAAATCACCGGAATTGATGGGTGGTTCCTCGATCAAATTTCCGTCATTGTTGATATGGAAAAACAATTAAGATCTATTGTCTCAAGTGGATATCAAGACTTTACTCAACTTCGAAAAGCAGTTTCAAAGAGCTTATTATTTGAAGCAAAACAGACTGGTTTTTCTGATGTTCAGCTAGCCCATTTGCTAAAAACCGCAGTTGATAACATCAGACGTTTGCGTGAAGTTCATAACGTAAAACCAAATTATCTTTCAGTGGATACTTGTGCAGCCGAGTTCGAAGCTCACACGCCTTACTACTACTCATCGTATGAGACGGGTAAAAGCGAGGTTATAGTTGGAAACAAACCGAGAATTATTGTCCTCGGCAGTGGTCCCAACCGTATTGGGCAGGGGATAGAGTTTGATTATTGCTGCGTACATGCTTCGTTTGCATTAAGGGATGAGGGATACACGAGTATTATGGTTAATTGTAACCCCGAAACAGTTTCAACGGATTATGACATATCAGGACGGCTTTATTTTGAGCCTGTTACACTTGAAGATGTGCTTGAAATATGTATGAATGAAAAACCGGACGGGGTAATAGTTCAATTTGGTGGACAGACACCACTCAAGATTGCTAAACAACTGGCAGAAAATGGTGTTAGCATACTCGGTACTTCACCAGAGAGAATAGCTGATGCCGAGGATAGGCAGAAATTCGGAGCTCTAATAAGATCCCTTGGTATTCTTCATCCACCATATGGCATAGCACATGACTTCAACGAAGCAGAGGAAATCTCAGACAACATTGGATTTCCAATCCTGGTACGTCCTAGTTTTGTACTTGGCGGCAGAGCGATGGAAATTGTATATGATCAAGCGGGATTGGTTAATTATTTGCGCGAATCTGCCGGTGAGATAAACCATGAACATCCAGTGCTAATCGATCATTTCATTGAGGATGCATTCGAATTCGATGTCGATGCTGTTTGCGATGGTAGCGAGACAGTAATCTGCGGAATCATGCAGCACATAGAAGAAGCCGGGATTCACAGCGGAGATAGTGCATGTGTACTACCGCCATTAGTCCTAACCAACGATGTTCGTGAGAGGATGATCGACACAACAAAACGACTTGCAGACGCTCTGGATGTTATTGGCTTGATCAACATCCAATATGCCCTTCAAGGTGATGAATTATTTGTGTTGGAGGTCAATCCTCGCGCCAGCCGCACTGTTCCATTTGTTTCCAAAGCCACTGGAGTAAATTGGGTACAGGTTGCAACCCGTTGTATTGTAGGTCAGACATTGAATGAACAGAAAATCATCCAAAATCTTGAGTTTAACCATTTTGCCGTCAAAGAAGTTGTATTCCCATTTAATCGTTTTGAGGGAGTCAGTACGTTTTTGGGACCAGAAATGCGCTCAACTGGTGAGGTAATGGGTATTGCCGACACATTTAGCGAAGCATACTCGAAGGCACTATATGCTTCAGGAGATTATCTTCCTACAAAAGGAAAAGTATTTATTTCCATAAATGAACGTGACCATGAGCGTGTCGTACCAATTGCACAAAAGTTATCAGAATTAGGTTTTGAAATAATTGCTACCCGAGGTACTGGCGAAACGTTGCGAAGTCATGGCATTGAATCCGAATTTGTCTATAAAGTGAATGAAGGACGACCTAATATAATCGACCACATGAAGAACAATGATGTCCAGCTCCTGATTAACACTCCCCTCGGCAGTGAATCATACTACGACGAGCGCATAGTAGGGGAGACAGCATATCGAATGGGATTGCCCCTGATTACAACTCTGCCGGCTGCGAAGGCTGTAGTTGCAGCAATTGAAGCAATTGGGAATAAGCCATTGAAGCCTATAAAATTGCAGGAATTGTGGGACGATAAGTAAGGGCGAATGATTATTCGTCCCTGCGCAAAAACTTAAAATAACTTGTATAATTCAGTAATATTCATTATTTTCCAAAATAAGATCGGAAGGATAATGGCACTAAACATAGCTTTATCCATTTCCGAATTTTTGAATGCGAGTAAATGCAATTTTCCCAATAAAGAGGTATTCATGAGAAGAACCGGCATATTTTCATTTTTCGCTGTCGCTTTAATTGGTACATTTCTCTGCACTTCCAGTGCCTTAAGTCAAGTCCATTGGAATATTGTTGGACCCGGGTGTGGGGGTGACCTGCTGACCGGGGCTATTCAACCTGATAACCCGGACATATTTTACATTGGTGGGGACATTGAAGGGATCTTCAAGACCACGGATGGTGGCGAATCATGGGTTATGGTTAACAATGGACTGAACAGCGGAGGCAACACAGCCAGTGCCTATGCAATTCAGGAAGTGGTAATGGACCCGAATGATTTCGAGACACTATACGTTTGCACCTGGGCAGGGCTTTTCAAGAGTACCGATGGTGCAGGAAGCTGGAATTTGATCTATCCTGACCAACTCGAAGAAGAAGGACCTCCTATCGCATATCTGAGCGTCGATCCAGATAACGGAGATATCCTTTATTGCGGAATCGGTAATTCCGCTGAAAGTGAAGACGGGACGGGTACACTGCTCAAAAGCACAAACGGTGGTGATGACTGGGTAGAGGTTGATCTCGATATTGGTGACGAATCAGTTATATACAGCATTATCGTAGATCCAATCAGTCCCCAGAACAACCGGACGCTTCTTATTGCTACGGATACTGGCGTTTATCGCAGTGTTAACAATGGAATTGACTGGTCACCTGCCAACAATGGTCTTCCTCACATGAATGCTCGCAGGTTGGTCACACATTCAACGGGAGGTATTTCTTCGCTATTTTTGTCAATGCGTACAACCGGAGAAGCAGGTAATCCTGGTTCCTGGTCAGGTGGTCTGTATAAATCTGTGGATAATGGTGACAATTGGGTCGATATCACCGGTGACCTGCCGAAATACGACGAAGAAGCCGAAGCGCACACTGACTACCTGAAGTTTGATGTTCACCCTGTAAATCCAGATATAATATACATCGGAACCTACTACAGCGATGCTTATACCTATATGGGGATTTACAAAACGGTGAATGGCGGTGACAACTGGGTGAAAACTGATGATGGGAATATCACCTTCGGTTGGCTCGATGATGTGTGGTGGGACGACCTTAATGTAGCATTGCTCATGATTTCACCGAGCAACCCGGACATAGTTGTTACTGGCAAAGACTATCCTCAGAAAACAACTAATGCAGGCGAAACCTGGACTCAAATCTACTGCGATGAGGATGATGGATTTTGGCAGACCAGAGGAATGGAGCTGATGTTGCCTCTTGCCTTTGGATTTGATGCTGCGGATAGTGATATCTTATACGTCGGCTATGATGATATGGGCTTTTGGCGCAGCAATGATGGTGGGACAAGTTTCGCTCGACTCGATCCGGTACAAGATCCTGATGGGTTTGACGCGGTAAACTCGATTGCAGTTGACCCTGCAAATGGCGATGTTTATGTTGGAAGGAACAGCGGCACCAATGATGAAGATAACGGCTACACTGTGGGAAAAGTCCAGAAAAGCACCGACAACGGAGATAACTTCGCGAACTCAAACGAAAACCTGCCAGCTGGAAGACCAGCCATTGTGCTTGATCCGAACAGTCCAGAAGATAACCGGGTTCTCTATTGTGCCGTTTATGGATCTGGTGTTTACAAATCCGAGGACAGCGGTGAATCATGGTCGGCAGTGAACAACGGACTCGGTGATGAAGGTGCATACGCGTGGGCTATTGCACTCGACGTGAACAATGTCGGGACATTGTATCTCGGGTTGAACACATTCGTCGGTGAAGGTACTGGTGGCGTTTACAAAACCACCAACGGTGGTGAGAGCTGGTCACGGCTTGAAGAAATGCCTGGATTAGATGTCCTGTCAGTGGTGATTGACCCTTCCAACAGCGATTGCATTTACGCTGGAGGTACAGATAGCTATGAGTGGAGCGAAGAGGGTGGGCTCTATAAGTCGACAGATGATGGAGATTCCTGGGAGCTTGTTTTCACCCAGCCGCGTGTCAGTTCGATTCAGGTTCACCCTGAAAATTCAGATGTCATTTACTGTGCTTCTCAGACATGGTGGAATCACGTCGAAGGAGGTGATTACGGGTTTTACCGGAGCTTTGATGGCGGAGATTCATGGTCGTTGATTAACGGCAATATGGGACACACTTATGTGCTGGCATCAATGATCAATCCGTATAATTCCAATCAGATATATGTCGGGACGCACGGCGGGGGTATCTGGATGAGTGAGAACATCCTGCAATCGGTTTCAAATGAAAGCACAATTCCGTTGAATCATCTGCTCATTAGTTGTTATCCGAACCCGTTTAACTCTTCGACTCAAATCCGTTACTACATCCCGGCAACGGGTGAAGTGAATTTAAGATTGTTTGATATCAATGGCAGATTAATCGAAAATCTGGTACAGGATAGATTGGTCGCAGGCACTCATTCAATTTCTTTAGATGCAGCAGATTTGGTTTCCGGTACATATTTGATCAGGTTGAGCACTGGTGCAGCTACCGAAGAGAGTAAAATTATTCTGCTGAAATAGCTAATTTACAAACACACCGCCCGGGTTCTTGAACCCGGGCGGTGTTAATTGAGGAATACTCAACCGTTCGACGAAATACTGAAGGTTATGGTAAACAACATGATAATTATTCGCAACTACCTTGATAGAGATGCCGAATCGGTAGGCAAACTCATCGCGGAAACATACGGCGATTTCAACCTCTCATTCGCTTCGTCCGAAAAACGAAACGAGTTTCTGGGTCCGTTTCAGCATGCATGGTCAACCGATAAATCACACAAAGAAGAGATTGCTCGAGTATTAAAAGCTTCGATCATGTATGTCGCATTAAAAGAAGACAGGATCGTCGGGGTGCTCAGAGGAAAAACGGATAAGTTACAAAGTTTGTTTGTGAGTGGTACCGAACATCGGCAGGGAATAGGTCGTAACTTAGTTGATAAATATGAGGCGGAGTGTATTGCTCAAGGCTCAGAAACTATTAAGTTGATGTCGACACTTTACGCAGTGCCATTTTATCAGTCTGTTGGGTACAGAAAATCCACCGGAGTAAGAAGCATGAAGAGTTTTGACGGTGATGGTCTCCGGTATCAGCCGATGAAGAAGATCTTGACGCACCCCTAATAGTGGGTCTGGTAATGACAGAATCCTGAGATTGATCCTTAAGCAGAATCGACAAAAAATATCCCGACACAAAAGGAGTTTATAATTCAGAAACAAGAACGTAGAATTGCAGGATGCATGCTGACCGGATTGGTGTTCCTCCTGGTTGTTATAATCGTAGGATGCTCAGATGACAACGAGAGTCTGTTCAAACCGGGAAATCTCAAACCTGATCCACCAAATAGTCCCACTCCCAGAGATGGTTCATCTAATCAGCCAAGAGAATTAGTACTCTCCTGGTCATGCAGCGATCCAGATGATGATTCTCTTTTATATGATGTGTATTTTGGAATAAACTACAATCCTGAAGTCAGTTTTCCATTAGTTAGTGAGGCTCAAACTGATACTTTCTACCATTTGGATAATCTTGATTTTCGTGAATATTACCGTTGGAGAATAAATGCTAATGATAGGCATGGTCACATTTCAAGAAGTCCAATATGGGAGTTTGAGGTTACTCCGGCAATTCCGGTTCTTGTGGACTATTGTCTCGAACCTGATTTGCCTGTAGTCCGTCCGGGTGAAAGCTTTACCGCTTGTTATTTTATTTATAACCCTTGTGATTTTGATATACAATTACATCTTGAGGCTTATTGGGCAGCAGGATTTGGATCTGGTAAAATTAATCCGTCGGAGGTTATAGTACATGTTGCACCGGACACAAACTGGGTTACAAGGAGATGCACGGTAGACAGTCTCGCAGCTCCTGAGGTGTACTCATTTGCATGGGGATTTTTTTGGTGGGATATGAGACCATATTATTTTAGAAGTGATTTTTTGCTCTATAGTTTTGAAGTTATTGAGTGAATCAAAAATTGGTTTTGGATCAGTAAATCTGGAGTAGTCGCATCCATGGAATAATTGTGATACCGTTCCGGGCTGGAGTCGCTCCAAGACTGTTACTGCCTCATATTGTAGGGTTGGAAATACTCAACCCTTCGGAATCCCAACCTTAATACGCAAAATGCGAGTTCCCTTCCCCAACAATTTCTTTTATTCGCTGCAACAACACTGAATTGGTCCTAACCGCAAAATCACCAGCTTTCACAGTATGAGTGCTGCCGTTTTCGTAGTTGATTTGTACAAAGACCGGGCGTCTTCCGGGGTGGACTTTAAAAACTGTTTCGAGTTTTGATAGTAAGTTGTCATTGACCTGAATAGAATTCAGCTGGATGCAGAGCGACTGCCCCCATTTCTCGGATGCTTCTTCAAGTGGGATGATTTGCTCGACGCGAAGCTTCGGTTCTTCGTTATCGTGAGATATTTTTCCGGACATAGCCACCAGTTTGTCGGCTACAAGCATTTCATTATATTCATTATACACTTTGGGAAATGCCAGACACTCGATTGATCCTGTCAGATCCTCTACATTGAGAATTGACCATTTGTCGCCGCGTTTAGTCGTTCTGGTGCTGGCAGCAGCAATGACCCCACAAATTTTCACATCCAGCCCATCCCGGAACTCTTCTTTGTCCTCCAGAGCATATTTTGTCAGACCCTCAATCTCAGACACATACTTTTCGAGAGGGTGGCTCGTGACGTAGTACCCGAGCATCGTCTTTTCGCGGGATTGAATATCTTCATCCGGCCATTCGTCCTGTTCGTGGAAGTTTGGAGGGGGGATGTGTACCATCGGATCAACACCAATCCCGCCGAACAGTGTGGTTTGTCCGCGGTCGCGTTCGTCCTGCATCGCTTGAGCGTATGCCATTGCACCGGGAAGTGATTCGAATAATGTCGCCCGATTGGCTCCCATAGAATCAAAAGCACCACCCTGTATCAGGCTTTCATGTACTTTTTTATTGGCGACACGCAGGTCAACTGATGTCAGGAAATGATGTATCGATCGGAAAGGACCATGTTCTTTTTGAGCTGCTACAATAGCTTTCACTGCAGCATCTCCGACATTCTTGATGGCTGACAATCCAAACCTGATGCCCTGCGGTGTCGCGACGAATTCGCTGGCGCTTTCGTTAATATCGGGTGGCAGGACAGTGATGTTTCCAGCTCGGCATTCCGCCAGAAGCTTCATCATCATGCTCGGATTCCTGCGTCTGACAGTCAAACATGACGCTAGGTATTCAGGGCGGTAATATGTCTTGAGGAAACCGCACTGGTAGGCGATTATGGCGTATCCGGCAGCATGCGCCTTCACAAAACCATATTTCGCGAATCTAAGGAGCAAATCCCATATTTCCTGAGCGGTCTTTTTCTTAATGTCGTTAGCAATGCAGCCCTCGATGAACTCAGGCTGCAACTCATCCATTAACTTGACTTTTTTCTTACCCATCG
>JABGPL010000068.1 GCA_018644935.1 Calditrichota bacterium
GAAAAACAATTCACCATCAATGGTGTGAATTTGCCCGCAAATATAGCCATGATTCCAGAGACTTCTGAGCTCACTGTATCTCGAAACACGGTTGGAGTCATTAAACTTGAAACTGTAATAACTGACAGTCAGCGAGTAGGAATTGCTGGTGTTCGACTGAGATATCAGATATCCGAGTTTTCGGAGGACTCACCAGTTTTCGGATCAATTTCAGGCAGTAATTTTACCGATGAAACCGGTCGGGCTGAAGCAACATTTCGGTCAGATTTGGGCTCTGGGACAGTTTATGTGAGCGTGTTTATTGATGATACCGGTTATGAAGGAATGTTCGCACGCGCTCCCTTGACGATCAGAATCCTTGAAAATGAAATTGGTTTTGTCAGCATTTCAGGTACTCCCTCGGGATTATGTCAAATCCATCCAGATTCACTCACCGTGACTGAAATTAGACTTACTGTCAGGGACAATAATAACAACGGTATCCCAAACATGCATTTTGCAATGAGTACAGATATCGGAAGGTTGTCTGAACCGTCCTTGACTGATTCTGCTGGAGTGATGATCGTCCAGCATTTTGTTCGTCCCGCCGTTGACGTAGAACATGAGGGAAACTTTACAGTAACTATCACTGCCGAATTTCCCGATTCTCGTTGGTCAAGAACTCTTGAGCTTCATTTTAAAGTTTATAGAACATTGGGAAGTCTAACACTAACAACTGATCAACCTGGGAATACAATAATTGCTGACGGCCCGGGTGGATCGGTTGCCCGTTTGACAGCAGTTCTACAAGATGCTGATGGGCAAATTCTTGCCGGTGAAGAAATTTTTTTTACCAAATCGTTCGAAAATTGCACAATACAATCACCGATTGAAACGGATTACCTTGGTCGGGCGCAATCAATTTTCGATGACAATGGTGTGCCTTCAGTTGACGAGAGAGGAATGCCGATTCCGGTTATATTAAACGTTTCATACCCACCAATGGGGCTTGAAAAATCTCTTGAGATATCCATCATTGAACAGCAGAGAGTTTCCCGGATTGACCTCAATTCCAACAGGAGGCAGCTCACAGCAAACGGTATAGACTCTATGGAATTTCGAGCAACGTGCTATATGACAAATGGTTCCCCAGCTCCAGTAAATACAGAAGTTCACTTCGAGACAATTTATGGACGCTGGGATGAGGATATCGTACTGATAAGTGGCTCAGCAGGTAGTTGTGACAATGTTTACTATGCTCCGGACTTTATATGTGTTGATACTAGTTATGTCTGGGTTGCGAATCCAAACGATACATTATTCTCTAATCCGATCATTGTAAACGTTGTAAGTGGTCCTCCCGGTGAGATACTCATCGAGGGAGTACCTGACACCGCTCAGGCGGGTGGACCTATATTTATTAGATTAGTTGCCACAATATTGGATGCAGGTGGAAATCCTGTCAGGCAGGGGACGTTTGTGACCCTCAGATCAACTTTATTTTCCAATCCTCAATCCGGTGTAACAGATATTGACGGTCAGGCTGTGATGCTTATACAAGCAAGCAGGGAGGAGCCTGGTTTTGGTACAATAACTGTCATTGCTGGGGGAGTTGAGAAGACGGTTCGGATTGAATTCATCTGAATGTGTCATCTGTAAAAATTGCCTTTACCACAAAGGCACTATGAAAAACCCATATTGTTTTGGAGTAGCGAAGCCATGCTTCGCGCTTTCAATAATTAAACTGCGCGAAGCATGGCTTCGCTACTCCTGTACTTAGAACAGTAGGTCAAACATACCTGTTTGACAATCCGTCGATAGACGGATACGGATATTTGATGAATGAAATGATGTTTTTTGAAAGTTGATGAAGTATCCCGCATGTGCGGGATAACAAGCAGGAATGCTTGTCCCACCGACATTTGTTTGATAGTACCATGTAAAAAGGATAGAGAATCATGACAAGAAAAATTTTACTTATTTTTATCTGTAGTATGATGATGTTTTCGGCATGTAAAGATGATCCAACAGGCTCTTCCAACTCACCGGAATATTTCATAGAGATTAGAAACACCCATTCCTTTCTTAGAGCTATGCCGGCTGGAGTTGAAAGGGAAAGGGAATTCTCTATAATCGTAAACAATGAAGATGGAGTTGGCGTTTCAGGTATGGAAGTGTCTATCTCTGTGCTCGAAGGAAACGGTCAAGTTACTCCGCAAAATGCCATAACTAATGAAAATGGAAACGTTAGTGCAGCATATTCAACTATTGTGCCTCTCGGAAGATCAGTTGCAAGGTTGAAGGTCTCTTCAGGTTCAGTCAGTCAAATTGTAACTTTAACTTTTAACGGTTCTAACCCACCTGCAAATATCAATTTGATATCAGAAACACCCCAACTGCTGGTATCCAAAAATACCAATGGGCAAATTAAACTCGAGGCTGTTGTCACAGACGAGTTTGGAGTAGGCGTCCCCGGGCTCATGCTCAAATATGAACTCGCCGAATTCTCCCCTGATTTCCCGGTTTTTGGGTCAATCTCTGGCGCAGAGTTCACAGATGACCAAGGCCGGATGGAGGCAGCCTTCAGAACTGATAGGGGAGCAGGGAAAGAGTTCATCATTGTCAGAGTTGACGAAGCCAATTACGCGGACATGAATGCTCTTGTGCCGATAACCGTCCGGATTCTGGAAGAGGAACCCAGGTATTTCAGCATAGTAGCCAACCCCACCGAACATCATGATATTCACCCGGATTCACTCATTACAAGTGATATTATTATAACGGTAAAAGATCAATACAATTTCGGAGTTCCCAACCTTAGAGTCAATATTTGTGCGGATATAGGAACACTCCAAACACCTGCTTTAACCGATTCCTCAGGAATGATCACAGTACAGCACTCCGTAACTCCCTCTTCGGATGTTGAGAGTGAGGGAAATTTTACGGCAACAATAACTGCTGAGCTTCCAGATCTTGAATGGACAGAAACCGCAACCATCAAGTTTTTCCCGATCTACATCGAACCGGGAACAATAACAATGGACGCTGACCGTCCCTTTATCTGGAGTGATGGAGCGGGATTATCCTTAGCAACACTAACAGTCATTCTAAAAGATGCTGATGGTCAGGTTATGTCTGGTGAGGAGATTGTGCTGACCAAATCCTTTTTGAACTGTGCAGTCCAAACACCTGTGATAACAGATTCTATGGGAATTGCAAGAGCAGTTTTTGATGACAATGGTGAACCTTCTGTGGACGAGAGAGGAATGCCAGCACCAGTTGTTGTTACAGCAGCATATCCGCCGATGGATCTTGAAGCATCTGTTGAACTAACTATTCGGGAATGGATTAGAGTTACACGATTTGATGTTCTTGCCAGAGGGAGAGGACCATTTTATCCTGGAGATTCAATGGAAGTACACGTCACCTGCTATCTAAACAATGGATCTCCTGCACCGCATGACACTGAATTACACTTTCTGGCTACGTATGGACACTGGCGTGACGATGTTTTGAATGCCCGTTCTGCCAGCAACTGGTACTATGCACCCGATTTTATCCGTATTGATACATGTCATGTATATGTAACTACTCCTTTGGACACAGTTTATTCCAATCCCTTTTATTTTGACCTCGTTTGTGGACCTCCAGCACAAATTGATGTTACGGCTGAGCCTGACCAAATCACAGCAGGATTAGATGAAATTGTTACGATCTCTGCTACTGTTACAGACGAAAGAGGAAATCCTGTACGCCCTGGAACATATGTGTCATTCTCAAGTTCGCAAGGTGGCAATGATCAATCTGCAGTGACTGATGTAGACGGGACATGCTCAGCTCAATTTTCCGTTTATGGATCACAAGCAGGTGCGATTATTACTGCTACTGTTGATAGCGGGAGTGGACCTATCGAGGCTTCAGTTGAGATAGAAACTATAGGAGGACCTCCCCACAGGATCAGATTGGAACTCGATCCGGATATAATCTCTGTTCCCGACATTGGAGGCAATACCGTTTCTAATGTCCGAGGACTGCTCTTTGATAGAAACAGTGATCCTGTTTTATTCCAAGTTCCTGTTATATTTGAGATATCAGGTGGTATGGGACACCCACAGGGACCGGCTTTCTTTTACAACGACGATTATTCGCAATCAATTGAAGTGATTTCAAACAACGGCATTGCTGAGGTGGAAATACATTCCGGAACAATTTCGCAGAACGTAGAAGTTAATGCTCATAGCTTCAGGGATGAAGAAAGAGAAAACATAATAAGATCTTTAAGTAAACCTCTGATTGTCACCTCTATGCCATGGTCGATCAATATCAGTAATATCAGTATTAATCGAAATGGGCGATCTCTTGGTGGCAGTGAGTGGTCTCTTGATGTTTCAATTACAGTTTCCGATGACAGCAATAATCCTGTAGCCGCTGAGGTACCTGTAACTTTTAGCGTTGAACCGGATATCGCGACAATTGAACCTGCATTAACCGGCAATCCGGACTGGAGAGGTATTTCAAGACCAGGTGTTGCAAATACCACCCTCGTTTATCACTCAGGTGACAGCTTTTCATCTTTTGAACTGACAGTTACAGCCAGATCCCCTCTGGGTGAAGCAGAAAACACATCAGATCATGTTCTACCTTTTCAGGAAGGAGTGCTCGAACTTAACATCGATCCAGCAAACTGGATGTTCCGCGAGGATCGTGAAGTTGCGGATATCCGTGTTTGGGCGGTCCTACATGATGGTAATGGTGTTCGAATTAACAATGCTCCGATTTTATTTACATCAAACCGCGCAAGGTTCTGGTGGATGGACAACAGCACCGGACATTACCGTATGTTCTTCCCCCGTGTTTCGCGGAAGTTTACGGGTCAGCAGGATGACCGGAACGATGAAGAGCCTGGAACAGCAACGGTTTATCTGCGTGCATCGGAAGAAGACATCTTTAACAATCCGTTCCTGCTTGAAGACCAGGTTTATGTACATGCATCCGTTGAAGGTTACGAAGATATCTCAGCGGGACCAGTATTTATATTTTTCACCCGTGATATTGATTAAGTCATGTTTTACCACAAAGACACAAAGGCACGAAGAAAAATGTTTTGAGTGCGCGCTTCAGCGCGTTTTACCAACCATTGAATAACAGCTTATCACGCGTTGAAGCCCGCACTCAACTTTTAAAGATAATCTTTGTGCCTTAGTGCCTTTGTGGTTAAAAATATCCTCGGAGTTGCGAAGCCATGCTTCGCGTTTCGAGTATTGTCAGATATCTTCACCTGACACCATTCAAATCATAAATTGTGCCTTAGTGTCTTTGTGGTAAGAAGCTTTTAATTCAAAAGGAACAGATCTCATGAACTTTGTAAAGAAAACACACCTTATTTTCGCAATTGTCATTCTCTTCGGAGCTACAGATAAACTTTATTCCGAACCAATGACATACTATCACATACTCACCAACCATGAGGAAACTCCTTTCGATGAATATATATACTATGGTATCGGTGGTCCCATTAATGGAACCATCAGAACCAATGATTTCCTCCCGGTTGGCAGTCATGAAATTTGGGGGCAAATGATTACTTCTCGAGAATTGATTTTTGAAGGTGACGAGATTGAATTTGATAATGTTATTGAACATGCACCACCCTACCCTTTCCCTGAGCGATTTGATTATATTCGAGATCATGCGACGATACACATCCCCAGAAGAAGATGGCGAAATGATAATGGTTCACACATGACATGGATCAAGTTTCGAGGTGACCAGGGGATTGACATTTACCAGTATCCTGCAGGTACGCCCCGTAGTGACAGCCTCTTTGAACATACACAAGTTCCACAAGGTATGATCATCTATGTGGATGGGATGGTCGAAGTTGAGGGTTATGTCACAGGGCAAGTCACTATTTACTCCTCTGGCAATATGTATCTAATCGACAATATTCAATATACAGGTTCACGCGAAAGGGATGGTTGGTTTGAATCTGAAGGATTCCCTCACATGCTTGGCTTGGTTTCAGACAAGAACATTATAATAAAGGACAATATCCCGAATGGTAAGCAAAATGGATGGGACCATGGCGGTATAAATAGGCACTCCATAAATATCAACGGCTCTTTAATTGCACTGGGCGGTAGTTTTACCTTTGAACATCAAAATGATGATTGGGAACGATATCAGGGTCCCGATCCTGATATACGCGGGTATGTTCATCTGAATGGCTCTGTTGCACAATTTAGACGCGGGTATCTTTACAGGAATAATCATGATGGTACTGGATACGGAGTGAATTATAGCATGGACCCGAGGTTACTTACAATTGGACCTCCCGGTTTTGGTCCGGGTGAGTATCCGGATATATCAGGACGTCATGACCGGCTGTTGTTGATCGAAGGAATCTACACTTTTACCAACACAATTGTGAATAAGCTTGTTGTACCCGCAGGTGTCGAGATCAGATTGGATGGTGCTAACGCCCTAACTGTTCGGGATACATTGATAATCAACGGCACAGATGAAGAGCCAGTTACAATCCGGGAATTAAATCAGAATTCAAGAGCAGCACTTAATGTTGATTGGGGAAATCGGGCTTTTGTAGAAATACAGCATGCTAATTTTTCAGAGAATGTCGAGATCAACTTTGAGTTCGATACCCTGAAGGTAAAGCAAAGCAGATTCGAGGGACCAGTATACTTCGAGGGAAATATTTATATTGATAGTTGTCAATTCTTTGACCGAACCTACCTGACGAGTTGGCGAAGTATGCACGTCAACCGCTCAACATTCGGATTTGGAATGGATATCAGTGGCGATGTTCGCGATGGAGAACTGCTAAACAATACTATAGTCGGGTCGCGATTTGATGGGATTATTGTCCACCGATTTTCCAACTTGGAAATAAAAAACAATATCATTGCCTTCAATGGTGTCGGCATTAACAATCGTCACTTTGAACATCCCGATATGGCATTCAACTGTGCCTATGGAAATTCAGAGGATAATTGGTTGGGTTGCGAACGTGGTCAAGGGTCAATATCATTAGATCCTTTGATGGAGGATTATCAGCGTTCTGAATATAATTTGATGGAAGATTCACCCTGCATAGATGCAGGCGATCCCTCTTTCCCACTCGACCCTGATGAAAGCCGAGTTGATATTGGTGCTTACTATTTTGATCACGAACCGTGGTCAATTGATGAAACACCTATTCCTGAAAACTTCCAAATTTCCACATTTCCCAACCCGTTCAACAGCAGTTTGCGAGTCTCAATTATAAATCCGCAACCCGAAAACGTTGAGTGGTCAATGGTGAATATCAATGGCCAGATTATTTCAGGTGGACAGTGGAGCCTGAAACAAGGTGAAAATGATTTTACATTAAACAGTCTTAACATAGACACTCCCGGTGTATATTTTCTGAAGTTCGGATTGAACGGGATTACCAAACATAAAAAGTTGATATATTTACCCTGATCACAACCCGGACTATCGAAGCCACAATAACGACCCGGAGTAGCGAAGCCATGCTTCGCGCTTAGGTGTCATAAGGCTACACCACTTGAGAAAAACCCGGAGTAGCGAAGCTTGCTTCGCGTTTGCAGAAAACAAATAGCGCGAAGCAAGCTTCGCTACTCCTGACATTGGAAATGCATTCTAAGGAACAGATAATATGAAATTTGTAAAGAAAACACACATGATTTTCGCAATAGTCATTCTTTTCGGAGTTACAAATCAACTCAATTCAGAACCAATGACCTATTACACTATGCTCACCAATCATGAGGAAACCCGTTTAGGGGAATACCTGTACTATGGTATGGCAGATACCATATTTGGCAGCATTAGGACGAATAATTTTCTTCCTATTGGTGGAAACGCAATTTATGGACGCTTAATCGCGTCTCAAGAACTAATATTTGAAGGTGAAGATTACGAATTTGAAAATGTTATTGAACATGCACCTCCCTACTATTTCCCGGAACAATTTGATCATCTTCGTCAGCGAGCAGTAGTTCATATTCCATCAAGAAATAGACGAAACCGAACTAACATGACATGGATAAAATTCCGCGGACATCAGGGGATTGACGTATATCAATACCCCAATGGCACTCCCCGAAGTGACAGCCTCTATAGTTACATCTCGGCATCAAATGATGTAATAATTTTTGTAGATGGAGAAGTTGAAGTAGAAGGTATTGTTGTTGGAAGAGTTACACTTTACTCTTCCGGAAATATGTATTTAATAAATAACATCCAATACTATGGTTCAAACCACGTCAATGGCTGGTTTGAGCACGAACGTTTCCCCCACTTTCTCGGGTTGGTCTCTGATAGGAATATTATTATTGAGGATAACAACCGAAATGGAAAAGAAAATGGATGGGCTGGTAATGGTGAGCGTGGTCCCAGTCGTCATTCAATCAATATTAATGGGTCATTGATTGCCCTCGGTGGAAGTTTTACATTTGAACACCAAAACGACGATCGCGATCTCTACCGTGGTTCAACGCCTGATGAACGTGGATATGTGAACCTGAAGGGTTCCGTTGCGCAATCCCGACGAGGATATTTACACAGAGATAATAATGGTGGAACCGGGTATAGAATGAAATATAACACGGACCCGCGATAACTCCACGATGGTCCACCGGGATTTAGGCCAGGTGAGTACCCGGATATATCTGGACGGTACGATAGATTGACTTTGATTGATGCATCGTACACTTTTACAAACACAATTGTAAATGAGCTTATTGTGACGGAAGGGGCTGAGATACAACTGAATGGTGTAAATGCATTAACTGTCAGAGATTCATTGATCATCCCCGGCACTTTGGACAATCCTGTAACCGTTCGATCACTGAATCCCAATTCAAGATCAAGGTTTGTCGTTGAAGGGCGTTACCACGCTTATGTGGATATTCAGCATACCAATTTCTCTGATGCGATTGAAGTTGATTTTGAGATTGACAGTCTGAAAATCAGACATACTCAGTTTGATGGAGAGGTCTCTTTTGAAGGAAATGTGGTTATTGATAGCTGCATTTTCCAAGATCAAGTCCTGCTCACGAGCTGGCAGTATATGCGAGTCAAAAGATCCATTTTTAAGAACGGAATCGATATCGGAGGTGATGTTCGAGATGGAGAACTGATGAACAATAATATTGTTGGAGCTCAATATGACGGTATCATTCTGCATCGGTTCTCTAACTTCAGAATCTTAAACAATATTATTGCAAATAATCGTGGAGGAGTTAACAACCGTTTTCACGAACAACCGGAATTGCTTTATAACTGTGTCTATGGAAATTCAGATGATAATTGGTTGGGTTGCGAACGTGGGCAAGGCTCAATATCCGTAGACCCACGTATGGTGAATTATCAGCGTTTTGAATATGATTTGATTGAGGATTCTCCCTGCATTGATGCAGGCGACCCATCTTCTCCACTCGACCCTGATGAAACACGAGCGGATATCGGTGCTCATTATTTTGATCATGAACCATGGTCAATTGATGAAGCACCTGTTCCTGACGAATTTCATATTTCAACTTTCCCCAACCCATTCAACAGCAGTTTGCGAGTCTCAATTTCAAATCCGTAACCCGAAAACGTTGAGTGGTCAATTGTAAATATCAATGGGCAGATTATTTCAGGTGGACAATGGAACCTTGAACAAGGTAAAAATGAATTCACATTAAACAGTCTCAACATAGACACTCCCGGTGTATATTTCCTGAAGTTTGGATTGAACGGAATGACCAAACATAAAAAGTTGATCTGTTTACCCTGAATCAAAACCCGGAGTAACGAAGCCACAATACCGACCCGGAGTAGCGAAGCTTGCTTCGCATATGCAGAAAAACAAAAAGCGCGAAGCAAGCTTCGCTACTCCGGTACATTGGAAATACATTTTAGGAACAGATCTCATGAAATCAGAAAAGAAAACATATTTACGGATTATACTCGTTTTACTGGCAGCATACGCATTCACACTTTATGCTGAACCGATGACATATTACACCCGTCTAACCAACATTGAGGAGACGGTATTAGGTGAGTATATCTATTATGGCTCGTCCGATACCCTTTATGGTATAACCAGATCCAATGATTTTCTCCCAATTAATGGAGGTAATATTCATGGACCCTTGATTACATCTGAGGAGATAATCTTTGAAGATGATCATATTAACCTGGAAGATGTGACACAAAATGCAGAACCTTTTCCGTTCCCGGAACAATTAGTCGAAGTGATGCGCTATGCTGCCCCCTGGGTTCCGTCTCAAAACAACCGTTTAATGACCTGGATATATTTTCGAGGTGATCAGGGGATTGACATTTACCAATATCCCGCTGGTACTCCCCGGCAGGATAGTCTTTTTCAACACCTGCAAGTACCTTCCAATCAGGTTATATATGTCGATGGTGATGTTGAGATTCAGGGTGTGGTAGCTGGACAAGTTACGGTATATTCTTCAGGAAACATGTTCTTAATTGATAATATACAATATGTAGGCTCGGTAGCTCGGAATGGATGGTTTGAATCTCAGGGCTTTCCACACATGCTCGGATTGGTTTCAGAACGGAATATAATTATTGAAGATAACCCTCGAAATGGCAAGGAAAATGGTTGGAGAAATGGTGGTGGTGGTGGACCCAACAACCATTCAATTAATATCAACGGGTCTCTAATCGCACTCGGTGGTAGTTTTACATTTGAACATCAAAACGATGAACATGAGCGTTTTCAGGGTCCCGAGCCTGATGAACGCGGTGTAATTAATCTAAAAGGTTCTGTTGCACAATACAGAAGGGGATATTTACACAGGGACAATCACGGTGGGACAGGATATCACACAAACTTTCTTCCGGATGAACGATTGCGAACACATGCTCCTCCAGGTTTTCATTCTGATGGATTATGGTCTAAAATCTCTGGTCGACATGACCGTTTACTCTTAGATGAAGGCTCTTACACATTTACCAATGTCTTTGCAAATACACTCATAGCACCGGCAGGTGTGGAACTGGTATTGCGTGGAAGAAACGCTTTAACCGTTCGTGATTCTGTTGTAATTCTCGGTTCAGAAGAGGAACCTGTGAACGTTCGAACACAAACGCCGGGTTCTAGATCGGCATTTCATGTTGACGGGGGAATAGGGGCTTATATTGACATTCAACATGCCATTTTCTCAGACGAAATCAATGTTTATTTTGAGTTTGATACCTTAAAAGCAACGAGTTGTCGTTTTGAGAGACAATTGTCTTTAGAAGGTAGTGCAATAATCGATAGTTGTTTTTTCGGGGATCAGGTCACATTATTGAGTGATGAAGGTCTACATATATTCCGCTCGGTTTTTGAAGGTGGGATGGTTATAGATGGTACCGCTGAGAATGGTGAGATCACTAATAACTCATTTATCGGAGCCCGGGATGACGGTTTATTGCTGAATCGTTTTAATAGTCTAAGAATCGTGAATAACATTATTGCTTACAATCGTGGTGGAATAAATAATCGCCATCGAGAGCAGCCCGAGTTAGGTTATAACTGTGTATTCGGCAATTTTGATGGGGACTGGATGGATTGTGAAAGGGGTGCTGGATCTATCTCAGAAAATCCTCAGATGACTGATCACAGGAACTTCGATTATTCACTTAACGGTAATTCTCCCTGTATTGATGCAGGCGACCCCTCTTCCCCACTCGATCCCGACCAAACAAGAGCCGATATTGGCCCATTCTACTTTGATCATGAACCACAGCTTGCGGAAAATCCAGAAGTGCCAGAAGAATTTGCTATTTCGGTTTTCCCAATCCCGTTTAACCGCAGTTTGAAGGTTTTCGTAGAGGATTCGGAATCAGAACTCGTTGTCTGGTCTATTATTAATATTAGGGGACAAATGATCGCTCAAGGCAATTGGAGTATGAATGCTGGTAAAAATAGTTTTGAACTTAATAATCTCAATATGAATAATCCCGGAGTCTATTTCCTGCAAATCAAGTTCAATGCTTGCACTAAGCTCGAAAAACTGATATATATACCTTGATATCTGAAAGTTGATGAAACAGTAGCGCAAGCTTCTTTGCTTGCAAACCTCTTCTACAAAAGGTCGCAGGCGAGGATGCCTACGCCACGGTTGTTGAATTCAGGAAAAGGAAGCTATGCATTACAAAAGTGCACTATCTCAATCCCGGTTATTCAAACTCATCTCAAAGGTGATCCCGATTTTAATCCTGCTCCCCGCGGTTGCAGCAATTATATTCGCATTTAATCTGCATAATTCTTTTCCGGACAATCAGATTAGTGATATTCTGCCGATGGTGGTTTTGATTCTTATCATGTCGGCAATCATGTTTATCACGTTCAGAATTCTTATTAGAAACCAGTTAGTGACGGAGCTTGAAGTAAGCGATTCAGGCATTAGACACGTTGCTCCCGGAAAAGAACGCTTTATCAAATGGGAAGAAATCACCGAAGTAAAAAAAACTCCCAAAAAACGCAGTATCACTGCGTTACGACTGATAACTACCGGGAAAAGTTATGATATCTTCCCCTACCTTGTTATAGATAGTCCCACAGCAGCAAAGATACTTTTTCGATTAAGTGGTCCAGTCTGGTTACATGAGGATAATTCAACTGAACCATTCACACTTGAGAATTCAAATGCTTACCTGATCAGTCAGCGGTACATCCCGGAACTCCTCCACGAAGCAGGATTATAAAGTAAAAAATATTGGAAACTAAAACTTTTACCCAAAAATGCGTTCTTGTTTGTCCTCTCAATTGGGGGTTGGGACATGCGACAAGGTGTATTCCGATAATCAGGATATTGTTAGCACAGGGTCATCGGGTCTTGATTGGTGCTAATGGGCGTTCAAGAAATTTGCTTGAAATAGAATTTCCTGACCTGACCTATGTTTCTTTGCCTGATTATAATATTAGATATCCCGAGTCTGGCGCGATGTCTTCTCGGATAATGATTCAACTTCCACGATTGCTCAAAACTGTTTTTACAGAAAGGGCAATCTTAAAAGGACTGATCAAGAAATATGACATTGATTTTATTATTTCTGATAATCGTTTTGGTCTCTACTCTAAAAAAATCCCATCGATTTACATCACACATCAAATTTCAATTATTGCTCCGAAGAAACTGAAATGGGCAGAGCCGCTAATCCAAATGTTGCATAAGTTGGTGATGAAAAACTTCCATCAGGTCTGGATTCCAGACTATCAAAAAGCACCAACCCTCAGTGGTTCGCTTTCGCATTCTGACATATCCCCGGACAGTCGTGTATATGTGGGTCCTCTATCGAGGTTTTGCAATAACCCAAGAATTCCCAAAGATGTCGTCGCAAAAGAATTCATAATCGATGTTAAATTACCGGATAATATTGATATACTTGTGATAATATCCGGTCCGGAGCCGCAGCGTACGATTTTTGAAAAAATATTGTTTGAGCAACTAAAAACTCGTAAAGAGAACGTATTAATATTAAGAGGTACACCTGAAGAAAATGCAGGATTCAAATTATCTGAATCTGTATTCGTCACTAATCATCTTCCAACGGAGCAATTAGAACCGATTTTCAAAAAAGCTGGAGTTATAATTGCACGATCTGGCTACAGCACAATTATGGATCTTGCAGCCACAGGAAAGAAAGCTATCCTGGTTCCAACTCCTGGTCAGACAGAGCAGGAATACCTTGCTCATAGATTGATGGCGAATGGAATTTTCTATTCGGATTCACAGAATCGTATAAATTTGGATAAAGCTTTAAAAGAGGCATACGTTTTTAAAGGCATCAATACTATAGAGGCTGACTCTGAAAGTTTAGAAGAAGTTATCGCTAATGTGGTTAAAATGGAGTTAAGTTGATAAAATTAAAAAGAACGGTATCGCTTCTAATCACAATTCTGATTTTTATCACACTTATTGCAGGTGGGATTGCATTTGCGATCCTTTTCCAAACTTCAGTGAAGCAGCAGAAAGAACAGCTTGCTCAAACTGCCAGGAGTCAGGCTCGACTGATTGAATCCATGGCGATGGCAGAGTTGTCTCATGATGAATTCTGTGCTGATACATTAAGAAAATCTACGATAAATCAAATTGTGGCTGCACATAGACAATTCAAGGGTTTTGGGCAATCTGGCGAGTTTGCTATCGCCGAAAGAGTTGGTGGTAAAATGGTCTTTATTATGAAACACCGGCTCTCCTCTCTTGAGCAGCATGATGCAATTGCCTTCAACTCAACTCACGCTGAGCCAATGCGTCGAGCACTAAATGGATTATCAGGAGTTATGACAGGCCTTGATTACCGTGGGAAAGAGGTGCTCGCTGCATATGAGCCAGTTGCATTGTTAGACCTGGGAATTGTGGCAAAAATCGATCTTAAGGAGATTAAAGAACCATTTATTAGAGCGGGTTTGATCTCAGGTGCCTGTGCGGTTCTACTAATAATTCTCGGTTCGTCCCTGTTTATGCTGATTACAAATCCTCTTATTCGTCGGACAGCTCTAAACGAGAAAAGATTTCGAGATCTGTTTGAGGAAATTCCGGTCTCAATTCTTGAATGTGATTTCTCAAGAGTAAAAGAATATTTGGATACCTTGAGAATTGAGGGTGAAACCGACTTTGATGAATATTTGGATGAACACGCAGAAGTTATTGAAAAAAGTCGAAATTTGGTCATAGTCACAGATGTAAATCAGCATTCACTCGATCTGTTTTCAAAACACACAAAAGATGAATTAATTGGAGATCTTAACAAACCTTTTTCACTCGCCGATAACAAATCATTAAAGAAACACATTATTGCAATACTAAACAAAGAATCTCTAATTGAGGAGGAATTGGAAATTTTATCCCCTGATGGCTCGAAAATTTTCCTTTCTGAGAGATGGTCTGTACCTCCAACAGACAAAAACACTTATTCTAAGGTACTCATTTCACTTCTGGATATTACAAAACGAAAACAGGCAGAGAAAGAGCTGTCAATTAGCGAAGTGCGTTTTCGGGAATTATTTGATAACATGAGCAGTGGCGTAGCTATATATGAGGCAGTAGAGGATGGTAAAGATTTTGTTTTTAGGGATTTCAATAAGGGAGCTGAAAGAATAGAAGGAATAAAAAAACACAGCTTAATTGGGAAGAAAGTCAGTGAGATGTTTCCTGGAGCGGGAGAGTTGGGAATAATTGACATTTTTTACAGAGTTTGGAAAACTGGCGATCCTTTGAATCAACCCATATCACTTTATTCTGATGGAGTAATCCAAAGTTGGCGGGAAAATTTTGTCTACAAATTACCATCTGGTGAAGTCGTTGCAGTATATAATGATGTTACAAAGAGCAAAATTGCCGAGCAGGCACGAGAATTTCTTAATTTAGAATTAGGAGTTAAAAACAAAGAACTCGAACAGATCGTATATGTTACATCTCACGACCTAAGGTCACCTCTGGTTAATATTCAGGGTTTTAGTAAAGAACTCCAGATTTCCATCGATAGTTTAAAAGAACTTTTCAGTGGGGTTGATGTTTCTGTTTCCGAAAAGATGAAAGTCAACTTGATCCTTGAAGATGATATTCCCATGGCACTCGAGTATATTGTGACAAGTATAAAGAAAATGGATTCATTACTTTCGGGATTACTTCGTCTTTCTCGTTTCGGAAGAGTCTCTCTCATGGTAGAGAATCTTGACATAAACAGAATAATTTCTGATATTGTTACATTCAATGAATATTCCCTTAAAAAAACTGATACTCGGATTGAAGTATCAGATCTACCAAATTGCCTGGGTGATGCAACACAAATAAATCAAGTGTTTTCAAATCTCATTGATAATGCAATAAAGTATCTCGATCCAAACCGTGCAGGTATCATTAAGATTACCGGTGAAACTCTTGAAGATTTGTGTGTTTATTCGCTTGAAGATAACGGGATGGGTATACAAGAAGAACATTTGACACAAATTTTCGATTTGTTTCATAGACTCAACCCAGAGAGCAGCTCAGGTGAGGGACTCGGATTAACAATAGTTCGCAGGATTCTTGATCGTCACAACGGAAAGATAACAGTTGAATCAAATCCTGGGGCTGGAACAATATTTACGGTATCTTTACCAAAATCGGTACAACAAACTTCAGGAAAAACATAGAATGAAAAACGAGCTAGTGATTCTGCTTGCTGAGGATGATGAAGGTCATGCAACACTGATAAAGCGAAACTTAAACCGTGCCGGAATTTCCAATCAAATTATCTGCTTTAAAGATGGGCAGGAAACCCTCGATTTTCTTTTTCGTGAGGGACCTGGTCAACATCGTGAATCAGGAAAACCATATTTACTGATACTGGATATAAGAATGCCCAAAATAGATGGAGTTCAGGTTCTTGAGAGATTAAAACGAGATCCTGAATTAAAAAAAATCCCTGTAGTAATGCTTACGACAACCGATGATCCTCGTGAAGTTGACCGTTGCCATAGACTTGGTTGTAGTAGTTACCTTACGAAACCAGTTGATTACGAGAGGTTTGTAATTGCGATTCGTCAATTAGGGTTATTCCTTTCGATTGTACAATTCCCGACAATAAACGGTGAAGGATGAAATTTTTGACTTATCAAATAATATTTTTTGAACCATCTTGATGTTTGAACCCCCATCATTTTTGGTAGTTGAAGACAATGAAGGACTTAACTATCTGATTCAGAAAGCGCTGCAGCGAGCAGGTTTTAAAACTGTTGGCGTGCAAAAAGGATCTGAAGCTATAGATAGAATACGAAAGAATCCAAATTATATCCTATTACTAGATTACAAACTCCCGGACATGAATGGAACTGTGCTACTCGAATACCTTGAGGGAATGGGGATTAAAGTTCCATTTGTTATTTTAACAGGTCAGGGAGATGAGAAGGTCGCAGTCGAAATGATGAAATTGGGTGCCCGTGATTATCTGATCAAGAGCACCAATTTCCTTGAAATACTTCCACAAGTAGCACACAGACTTATAGATAAATTATCATCAGAAGAGGAACTCAAAAATGCTGTTCAGGAAAAAGAGAAAAGCGAGCAGCGATATAGACTTCTGTTGGAATCAATGTCAGATGGTGTTTTTGTGCTCTCTCCGGATTGGCGAGTCTTAATCGCGAATAGTGCCGCTTCAGATTTTTTTAATCTACCTATTGATAAACTTCTAAAATCCAGCATAAAAAATTTATTACCTTCTGGCTCCGGTGATAAATGTCTGTCAGAACTTGATGAGGCCCTAAAAACTCACCAATCAACCAGTGTGATTTGTAAATTCGATTTTGGAAAAGGGCAAGATGAATATTTTGAGATAAAAATATATCCAGTTCCTGAAGGTTTACTCTGTATCTCTACCAAAATTTCAGGTAGAGTTGAAATGGAAAATGATTTAATTAAGAGTAAAGAGCAGCTCGCTGATGCACAAAGAATCGCCCACCTGGGGAATTGGGAATGGAATCTAAATTCAAAACATATTGAATGTTCAGATGAAATGCTCGATATTTTTGGTCTGGAAATTAGTGACAGGCCAATTCTTTATTCAAAGATCTGGAGATTAATTCATCGGGATGATAGATCGCTCCTAAGAGAGACATTTGCGGGTTCATTTAGCAAGAAGGAACCCTTTAATATTGAACTCAGAATTTTGCGCAAAAAAAGGGAAATTCGTTATATACATTCACAAGCTGAGCCATTATTCCAAAACTCAAACACAATTACTGGGTTTTTTGGAGTTTGTGTTGATTATACTCGGCGGAAACTACTCGAAGAACAACTAAGGCAAGCTAACAAGATGGAAGCTATTGGACGCTTAGCCGGAGGAGTTGCTCATGATTTCAATAATCTGCTCACGGTGATCAGAGGTAATCTAGAACTTGCAATGGTTGGGCTAAATGAAAATGATGCTCTGGCACAAGATCTGAACGAGATTGGCGAAGCATCTCAAAGAGCTACAGATCTAACACGCCAGCTCCTTGTCTTTAGCAGAAAGCAAAAACTTCAGCCTAAGACTATTGATCTGAACAACATGCTTGCAAATATGAGCAAATTGATTAATCCTTTGATTGATAAGAATATAAATATCTCGATTGACGCTCAAAGTGACCTGTGGAAAGTATGTGCAGACCCTGGACAAATCGAACAGGTAATTGTCAATATGACTGTTAATGCGCATGATGCAATGCAAGATGATGGAAAACTCACCTATGAAACTCGGAATGTTACTCTGGACAAAATATTTACAGAATCACATTCTGGGACAACAACCGGTCAATTCGTTCAACTAAGCATTATTGATACTGGCTCTGGAATGACTGACGAAGTAAAAACTCAAATTTTTGATCCTTTTTATACAACGAAACCTGCTGAAAAAGGAACCGGGCTGGGTTTATCAAGTGCTTTCGGAATAATAAAGCAGAGTGCCGGATTTATCACTGTTGAAACCAAATTAGGCAAGGGTTCTATTTTTAATATTTATTTGCCAAAGACATCTGGTGAAACGGAGGAAGCCGAAGCTGAACAAGGGTTAACTGACGCTCCAGTCGGCAGAGAAACTATATTGGTCGTTGAAGATGAGGACCCGGTTCGTGCGTTAACTGTACGGGCTCTTAGACGATTGGGGTATAATGTAGTTGAAGCTCAAAATAGTGGTGAAGCTTTTCTTATTTGTGAGAGTAGAAGCCAGCCTTTCGACCTCATTGTGTCTGATATTGTCATGCCTCGAATGAATGGGCTTGATTTCGTAGCAAGAATCCGCAAAATTTGGCCGGATGTGAAAGCACTATTTATGTCAGGATATGTCAATCTAGGAAATGACGATAAGCGAGAGCTCGCATCCGACATACCCTTTATACAAAAACCATTCAACTTAACCAATCTCGCACATATGGTCAGAGATACTCTTGATAGTTAATCCGTTTGCTTGATAACCTGTATACAGAGCTAATCCGAAAGATGAGTTGATAATATTCCTCCCAGCGGATGGATGGAATAGAGCAAATCAGGTTTTTAACTTCTTCTTTTTTGCCGCTGGAAAAAGAACGTTGTTTAAGATCAACCGGTATCCCGGTGAATTCTTATGCAATTCAAGATTAGTTGGTGGATCACCGACCATGTGTCTATAGTCTTCCGGATCATGCCCAGCGTAGAAAGTCCAGAATCCCTTTCCCAAATTTCCGTGGATGTATTTTACCTCATCACGTCCTTCATACTCCCCCATAACTACAGCCGATTGTTTTACCAGAGAGCGTCTGAAAGATGTGGTTTGTCCCATAAAACCTTTGACAACTGATGTATGACACTGAGTTAGCATTGTAGGAACTGGATCATATTTAGCAGAGAATTCAAACAATGTGAAGTAGTCACCAGATTCTCCACGTAAACCCCGACCGGAATCTTTAGTCATATCAATATCTGAGAACTCATAGATATTCGGGTCAAATACAATTTTGAAATCCTTGAATGCCAGCGTTCTTGTAAAATTGAGTTTTTGCTGGGCGGTTGGATCAGGGGGATCTCCGTCAAACGGAGAGGCAACAATATCTACTCCAATGGCTGAAAGAGCGATATCATAGGAGTCTGTACCAGAACACATTGCAAAAAGAAAGCCTCCCTTTTCTACATATTTGCTTATTTCTAATGCTACAGTTTTCTTTAATTCACTGACAGAACCAAATCCCCATTCTTTCGTTCGTGCTTCATCACGTGCTTGGTGTTCTCTATACCAATCAGCATTCTTGTATGACCTGAAGAACTTTCCGAGCTGCCCGGTGAAATCTTCATGATGTAAATGTAACCAGTCATAGTCTGAGAGTGTGCCATGAAGCACTTCATCATCATAGATTTGTTCGTATGGGATTTCTGAATATTTCAAAGCCATCAATACAGCATCATCCCAGGGTTGATACCATGAAGGAGCATAAACCGCAATCTTTGGAGCCTTTTCTAAGGGTATTACTTCCATATTGGCTTCTTCAATTTCAGCATATATTTGAGTGACCTGAGCTCCACCGAGAACTTCATATGTTACTCCCCTTAATCGACAAAGTCGCTCTAACTGTTCGTAATGATCACACATAAAAGAACCATGTCGATAATTCAGCAACCATTCGGTTTTTCCCGCCTGCTTCACGGTCCAGAAAGCAACGCCATAGGCTTTCAGGTGGTCACGCTGAGAAAAGTCCATTGGGATAAGTAGTTTCCCGGCACAGAGTGCTGAATTTGTAAAAATAAATATCAGGAGGAAAAAGCTAAAAACTGTTTTCATTTGTTGTTGGGTGGTTGGAGTTGGAATTGATCTGGTATTAGAAGAGATTACTTGATTGTCTTAATAGAAGAATCTAAAAAAATTATCAACCCGGGATCGCTTCCCGGGTTGATAATACAATTCTATTATTTTACAAGCATCAACTTTATAGTTGCTGTCTGACCGGCAGCCTCAAGTTGCGCGAAATATAGACCGGAAGTTACCTGACTGGCGTTCCAGAATATTTGGTGATTTCCAGCTTTGTATTCACCTTTTGCAAGAGTTGTCACCAAACGACCCCTGACATCAAAGATGTGCATTGCCATTTCAGTATTGTCGGTTAGACCGTAACTTAAACGAACCTGACTGTTAAACGGATTAGGATATGAATTGTGTATTCCAAATTCAACTGGTACAGTTGATTCTGCAAAGATATGACCGATGAGTAATCCATCTGGAGTCCAGATATTTTCTCCTGTCATCGGTTCAATTCGTGAATCAAATTCCTGATTTCCGTTCCAAATCCTGAACTGCAAAATATCTCCACTGACGGCACCATCAACTTGATCAGTGAATGGGTTATCCTCCCAGGCTGCGATACCTGCAATTCCATCGGAATTCACGAAACCTGAACCGATAAGTACTTCACCCTCAGTGAACACACCGACCTCCCATCCAACAAATTCTTCAGATGCAATTGCAAGTATGCTGAGGTTTTTACCTCCAACTGAAGGAGTGATGAAATGCTCCATAACTTTGGAGGGTTCGGGAGCGGTCGCAAGTCTTTCGCCAATATTGTATACTAGATCGAGTTGTTCTACAACTTTGAATTGGTATCCTTGACCAGTTATCATATCACCTATGTTGCTAAATTCAAACTCAGGGATATAAAAATGACCCAAAACGTCTTTCGCTATTTCCAACCGATCTGCAATGAGAGCTAATGCAACAACAGCATCAATGGGTTCATTCGGGTAATAGGCTTTCATGTTCCAGCCTTCAGCCAGTGGAATGGGATCATCTTCTGCGATAGTTCTTCCATCAATCAACATTTCAGCATTACCGCGAAGATACATCAAGTAGCCATCTGTTACCGCCCATTCCGGAATATTGTTGAATCCGTGTTCAGGATAATAAAACCTACCGAGACCATCTTTGACAATCATCAGGAGGTTTTCCTCTACTAACGGGCTGACCAGTTCAACGATGTCATTATTGTTTGGAACAATGTTCAGTGATACCATATTCCAACCCGGAATCAACTCCAGCATTCGTTGTGCGCGTTGTCCAGGTCCACCGTTAACCTGTAGCGTTACACTGATTCTGGTTTCACCGCCAATGGCATTATGGAGATAAACTAGATCACCCTCGAAAACAACTGGAGGTAATTCTGTTGCATCCAGGGTTAGAGTAAATCCCTGAACCTCATCAGTCTCAACTACACCCTCTTCTGGATCAACAGAAAACCAATCCTTCCTCGCGTCAATCTGCCAGATATCAAATCTGTCTTCTGCACCACGGTTCGCAGCGGCAACCAGAACCCAGCTATACACATCATACTGGTTTGTGATGAATGCTGCGGCAGGAGTACCTGCTCCCTCAGGCATTAAAATATCAACAAGTTCAACGTCTCCATTGTCAGGATTCATCTTGCTTATGATATTATCACCAATTTCATTGTCTTTGTGGTAAACATAAATGGAGAATCCATCTGGAGAATCAGGCCAGTACGCAAGCCCATACATTCGCATTCCCTGACGGTTCAACTCTGCGACCTGGTTTCCCTCACGATCAATACCGATGATGTTTGAAGTTGTGCTGGCAGCCCAGAGAATTTCTCTATCTCTATCCCAGGTTAGATTGTTGGTCGGATTAAATGGACCTTCAAATTCTGCCATCAATTCTCCTTCGAGGTTAATAGCATAAATTGTCGCTGAACCCGATCCCCAAATCCATTCTCCGTCAAATGCTAAATCCTTGAACCCGTAGGAACCTCCACCACCGGGTTGGTCAAATTGGTCGATAAGTTCACCTTCTCGATTGATAACATATATCTGAGGATCTCTGGCATTTGCACCAGATGCATAAAAATGGTCATTGGCATATACAACACCCTGAACTCGAGCATCATTCGCAATTGCACCTGCGGGGATTTGTTCTCGAAGGTCCCACGGATCAGCATTTGCGTCCCCTCGGAGATGGCGTTCCACCCTCCATTCGAGCGGACCGTTTCCTGTGTTGGTTAACTCAAATTCGATCTGAGTATTGCCGTCAATGTTTAGGGCTCTCTCCATTTCTTCCACTGATGGTGTGAACTCAGGATGCAATAGAGCAAAATCGACATTCAAAACATCATCTTCTTCAATATCAAATCCCGTTAACATTGAATCATTCCAGCCCTGCTTAGAAGCTGTTATTGAGTAGTCCTCTCCAATAAGGATGTCCTCAACTATATAATGACCTTCCTCATCTGTTTCTGCCCAGAAACCACGGCTTGTGATTAATGTTGCTGACGGTATTGGATCACCAGTTTCGAGATCAGTTACAGTTCCTTCAATAGCTCCAGTAATGAATTCGGCTGCAGTTGTAAACTTAATCGCCATCTCGCTTTCAAGTCGTTTTGCTCCTCGAGTGAAAGTATTCCAATACGTATACTCTAACCCGTCAGTATCATTAAGGTTACCAATTCCAATGGTACAATATGGAGTGTCATTTCTACCTTCTCCTGCACCGTTCCTTATATCAAGGTATTGATAAACAATTGCCCCATCACCACTGTATGTTGGGTGG
>JABGPL010000069.1 GCA_018644935.1 Calditrichota bacterium
AGTTACCCTAATTAAATAGGAGGTTCAAAATGAAATTCGCTGATTCACCAAACAAGTTTTATTTCATTTTACTGGCACTCATCTTGGGTTCTGTGCAATTCTGCTATGCAGAAATCAGGTTTACCGAGCATGTGGTTTCTGATGATTATCCTCATGCAAGGTCGATTATGGCGTTAGACATTGATTTTGATGGGGATATTGACTTGTTAACCACGAAGTGGGGACGTGTATCATTGTGGAAAAACAATGGTGAACAGGAATATACGGAACACAGGTTATTCGAGGCAAATTCATGTCCACCTGACACAGCGGATATGAATGGCGACGGAGAAATTGATATTGTTATTGTAGTAGATGATTGTTTAAGCTGGTATGAGAACGACGGCGATGAAGAATTCACTCAACATATAATAGATGAGGATTTTCATTATATGTGTTATCTTGGTGCGCTGGATTTAGATAGGGATAATGATATTGATATATTCAGTATCAGCGGAGACGCTTATTGGCATGAAAATATCGGGGATCAGGGATTTTCACGTCATCGTTTCGAAGGAGGTTTCTGGGGACCATGGTCTTTATATATGTCCGATGTCGACAATAACGGATATATGGATGCCCTTGTTGGGGTAGCATCTTCAGAATCGATCATATTGTACAGAAACAATGGGGACAGGAGTTTCACTGAACATGAATTATCAGAAAGAGGTATGGAATCTCATGCGGTACATGCTGTGGATATTGACGGTGATAATGATCAGGATCTGATAACTGATATTAACTATACTTCCAACCCCACTCATGAAATACGATTGTGGGAAAACATCGGTGAAAACAACTTCAGAATTAGGGCGATCGATAATTGTAATTCCTGGGCTCTGGAATCCGGTGACATGGACGGAGATGGAGATGTGGATATAATTTCAATTGATAATACATTTAATTGGTATGAGAATGAAGGTGAATATAATTTTACTCTCCATAGGTTCTCGCGTGCATTTGAATATGGTGGGAGCGATATAAAAGTAGCTGATATTGACAATGATGGTGATTTGGACGTTCTGGGAACTGTCTTTGAGGAAGGTCTTATTCTTTGGTGGGAAAATGAAGAGGATACTTTGTCAGTTGCACAGAATGATAAAATGTTCGCATCTGGTTTCAGGTTCAGCAATATCTACCCTAACCCCTTCAACTCAACCACCACAATCGAATATACCCTGCCCTACTCTTCAGCGGTTACCTTGAATCTCTACAACCTGTCCGGGCAGAGGGTTGAGACGTTGGTTAATGGTAAGATGCAGGGGGGGGTTCACAGAACGACATTGAATGCATGGGAAATGCCTTCGGGGTTGTATTTTTTAAGATTAATAGCAGACAATCAATTATCTACTCAAAAGATAATGCTGATAAAATAAAAGGGGGAAATTATGCGTGTTTTTTTCATTTTGCTAATAACTACTTTGCTCAGTTCGCTTTGTTACTCGGATATCATCAATGTACCGGGTGATTTTGAGGATATTCAGGTTGCCGTAAATGACTGTGAAGACGGCGATACTGTTCTTGTCGCTCCGGGTGAATATCCCGCTAACTTGCTGATAGATAACAGAAACATTACCCTTGCAAGTCGGTTTCTTATGACTGGTAACAGGGATTTTATAGAACAGACGATACTTGATGGTGGATCTCGCAGCCAGGTAATAAACTTAACAGGAGAGAATAACCAGAGTCTGCTCTGCGGAATGACCATTCGCAATGGCAGAGCTCTCGAACGACGGCAGGGAAGTGGTGTTGATATCCGAGATGGAGCATCACCTGTTTTAAGAGCATTGATAATCCGAGATAACCAGAATGGGAATGGTGCTGTATGGTGTCATGGAGTTCAGGATGTAGTTTGGGATGATTTGAGAATTGTTAATAATTCGGAGGGGCAGTACTGCTCAGGGCTTCTGATTTTGGAATCTATAGTAACTGTAAATGACGCGTTGTTCCAGGGAAACGAGGCCGGTTTGGCGGGGGCGATTTTTTTACATGGCGGTGCAGAAAGTATCCTTACTCTTAATCATTGTGAGTTTGATGGAAATTCTGCAGCAAGCAGCGGAGTTGCTGAGGTTCAACCTGGGTGTACTCTAAACCTCAATTACTGTTATGCTCACGATAATTCCAGTAGAGGCCAGTTTGAGTGGTTCAGGACATCCTCAAGCGTTATCAACGCTAATTATTGTTTATTCGAAGGCGGAAACGATGAGGATGATAGTGCAATAAGAACAATAGATGTCCCACCTCAAAATAGTCAGATAGTTAATTGTACATTTATCGGGTTTGGCCGTTATGCAATTTGGTGTCAAGAGGGTGGGGTTCAGGTTAATAATTGCATCCTGTGGGGTAACGGAATTCAGCAGGATGGTCTTCAAGTGGATGGAGATGTGGATGTTGCTTTCAGTCTTGTTGAGAATATGGGCGGTGGGGGCATACTCAATGAAGATCCCCTGTTTGTCAATCCAGGTGAAGGTGATTATCATCTGACTGAAGATTCCCCCTGTATCGATACAGGTGATCCAGATTCACCCGAAAATTCTGATGGCACTCGGGCGGATATGGGTGCATTTTATTTTCATCAACGGGACATTGATGTCGACAATGTTAATCTAACCTTCGAGCCAATTGCCTGGGAATCGGTTGACAGTCTTCTGGTCAGTATTAGCAATACGGGAGGAAATGACCTGCACATAACAAACATTTTACTACCCCTACACCTTCACTTCTTTCTCTTTGATGAAGAAGTACCATTTGGAGAACCAATTACAATCCCTCCTGATTCGACCTTCAGATGGTGGATATTCTTTAATCCACAAAGGGAAGGTGAGGGCATGGCAAGTTTTCAGACAAGTTTCCTAATCGAATCTGATGATCCGGATGAGCCGGAGATTGAGGTAAGCGTGGAAGGTTCTGTCCTCAGCATCAGGGATGAGCAGGTATCCCCAACAACTTTCACTCTCTTCCCAGCCTTCCCCAACCCATTCAACTCAATAACCTCAATCGAATACGCCCTGCCATATGCGTCTGAAGTCACCCTGAGCCTCTACAACCTGTCCGGGCAGAGGGTTGAGACAATGGTTGATGGGAGGATGCAGGCGGGGGCTCATCGGGCGATATTGCATGCTGGGGATATGGCTTCGGGTTTATATTTTGTTAAGTTGGAAGGGGTGGGGAAGTCACTAACACAGAAGATAATGCTTGTGAAATAAAAGGAAATAGTTTTGAAAATCATCATAGCAATGACATTGGTTACGTGCCTGATTCTCAGCGTGGGTGATGTGTGTTCTCAATCGACTGTAATCCTGGTCGGAGGTGAGGAAACTGAACTCAGTAATGAGGGTGTAATCTCTGGCGGAGGTTCCTCTCTTTATGGCGGGTTGGGAGCCGCATTATTAGATACATTCAATATTTACTATCAACCACTTGGTGAAGGTGATTTTCAGGACAATCTCTTCCCTGATCCTGATATTTATAGTTTCCAGATGAATATTCCCGAAGGATTGCCCAATTATCAATCTCATGGTGTTCACGAGGATTTCTGGGATTCACAAGGGAGAAATGGTGAGGGAATTCTACCCTGGACTAATGAAGAATGGAGACGGGGGCAATATTATGATGATCAATATCTTCCCGCAGGTGAAGAATCTCCTTTTGGTCTGGTCAGTGATACTGTGCAATGGACAATCGATTATTGGAGTGTTGATGAGGGAGAGGAGGTCTGTTTCATTCACACCTGCCTGGCTGGGATGGTCGAGGATTTTGTTTACAACGAGGAAACAGGGGATGCTACTGCACTGCTGGTAACTCTTCAGACTGCTTATCTCGGTTATGGTGAAGATGATGAGCCCGGACCGGGAGCGGTTGAGTATGAGGGTGGAGTCTATCAGGGTTTCGACAGTTTCCATGAACGTAGTGGTTTGATTGATCATCCCGCTTATTTCTTTCAATATAATGGAGAAACTAATGAAGGAAGTCTGACGCCCTGTGGTACAAAAGTTTCTGTGAGGGGAGAAATTGGGATAAAAGGCTACTATGAAACTATTCAAGACGCAATCGATGCGACTGAAAATGGAGATACTGTATTAGTACACCCGGGCGTCTATGAAGAAAACCTCAGGATTGAGAATAATATTGTTCTTGCCAGTCTTGTACTGATAACTGGAAATCGGGAATTCATTGACTCAACTGTGATTGATGGAAATGAGCAAGGTAGTGTAATATCCATAGAATCTGATGGCGTTGTGAACATTCTCGGATTTACGATTAGGAATGGATTGTATCTTAACGGAGGTGGAATAAATATACTGAGAAGTGACATTGTGCATCTCAGGGATCTGGTTATCAGTGAAAACGTGTGCGAACAATTCGGTGGTGGAATATGCGGAAGCAGAGATTCAAATGTTATCTTGAATGGTGTTGGTATCAGAGGCAATCGATCTGGATTCTATGGGGGAGGGGCGAGTTTTGAGGGAAATGAAAACATAATTGAGGATTGCAGTTTTACTCATAATACCGCACAAGGTGATGCTGGAGCTCTGAGGGTTGCGGGTAGAGATTTAGTGATGAATCGAGTACTGGCAGCGAATAATGATTGTCGTGGATATGCGAATGTTAAGATTTCCTCGATGAATGCTCAACTCAATCATTTGACTATTGTAGATAATACCGCTCGTGCAATGGGAGGTATATTAACCAGATGTGATATCAGCAGTAGTATTTTGAGAGGAAATTCTGGATATCAAGCACTCTTATTTGGTGAGGATAATCAGCAGATTAATATAACTTATTGTGATATCGAAGACGGTGAGGATGGAATTTCCGTACCTGAAGATGTGCGATTGAATTTTGAAAATAACATTGACGAAGAGCCCTTGTTCGTCAATCCAGAAGAGGGAGATTATCACCTATCCGAAAACTCCCCATGTATAGATACTGGTGACCCGGATTCAGAGCCCGATCCGGATCGTACCCGGGCAGACATAGGAGCATTCTATTATCATCAGGAAGGGGAATTTGTCAATCCTGTTTCCCGTCCTTTTGATCATAATCGGATTTTTGGAGTCTACCCCAACCCATTCAACTCAACAACCACGATTGAATACTCTCTACCCTACTCCTCAGAGATCAGCCTGAACATCTACAACCTTTCCGGGCAGAGGGTTGAGACATTTGTCAATGGGAGGTTACAAGCGGGGATTCATAAGGTGACATTGGATGCGCGTAATACGCCATCGGGTTTGTATTTTGTAAAGTTGGAAGGTGCAGGACAAACGCAAAATCAGAAAATAATGTTATTGAAATAATCAGAGTACATCATGAAAAAATACATCACGTTTATCATGTTTATCTTGTTAATTCTGATAAGTCTTATTCATGCACAGAATTCAGAAAACGTCGAGCAGGTTAGTAGAATTTACAATCATTGGGATTCCGTCAAAGATGTCATAGTTGTAGGTGATTTGGCTTATGTTGCGGTTGGGCGTTCAGGTCTGCAGGTTGTGGACGTATCTGATCCGGAGAATCCCAATGTTATTGGGTATTGGGATGACAACCGAGGTTATGCCCGTGGTATCACAGTTTCCGGTGACTATACTTACATAGCGGACGGTGAAAGCGGTTTGTGTGTAATTAACATCAGTGATCCTGAGAATCCGCAAGAAGTGGGATATTGCGATACACCGGGGGAGGCCAGAGATGTCACAGTTTCCGGTGACTATGCTTACGTTGCAGATGACCGGAGCGGTTTGCGGGTAATTAGCATCAGCAATCCTGAGAATCCGCAGGAAGTGGGTTTCTACGATACTTTTGGGCGTGCCTATGGTGTCAGTGTTTCTGATGAGTATGCTTACGTTGCGGACATTGGCGGCTTGTGTGTGGTTAACATCGACGATCCTGATAATCCGCTGCAAGTGGGATTCTACGATACGCCTGGGTATGCTTATGATGTCACTGTTTCCGGTGAATATGCCTACATTGCAGACGAAGTAAGCGGTTTGCGTGTAGTTGACATCAGTGATCCTGAGAATCCACAGGAAGTTGGACACTACGATACGCCGGGATCGGCAATAGGTATCACTGTTTCCGCTGACTATGCTTATATAGCGGACAGTAGTGGCGGTTTGCGTATAGTTAACATTAGTGATCCAGAGAATCTGCAAGAAGTTGGATACTTCATTATGTGGGGGAATTCCAATAGTGTTACAGTTTCCGGTGACTATGCCTACGTGGCATACTTGTCCAAAGGTTTGCGTGTAGTGAACATTAGCGACCCGGAGATTCCGCAAGAAGTAGGATTCTACGATACACCGGGATCGGCATCAGGTATCACCGTTTCCGCTGAGTATGCCTATGTCGCAGACCAAGGAAGCGGTTTGCGTATAGTAAACATCAGCGATCCTGAAAATCCGCAAGAAGCGGGATTGTACGATACGCCGGGGTTGGCCTCAGATGTCACAGTTTCCGGTGACTATGCCTACGTAGCTGACGGGTCAAGCGGTTTGTGTATAGTTAACATTAGCGACCCGGATAATCCGCAAGAAGTGGGATTCTACAGTAGGCGAGCAGCCTCTGACATTACCGTATCCGGAGACTATGCATACATAGCGGCCATGGAGTACGGTCTACTTATAGTTAACATCAGCGACCCTGAGAATCCGCAATTCGTGGGACGCTATGATACTTCAGAGGCTGCCCATAGCATAGCAGTTTCCGGCGAATATGCATACGTAGCGGATGGTCCTCAGGGTGGCTTGTATGTGGTGAACATCTCAGATCCCGAGAATCCGCAGTTCGCGGCACGCTACTATACGCCGCGCACATGTCCAATAGGAATCGCAGTTTCCGGCGACTATGCCTATGTCGCAGATGCTGATATCGGTTTGATCATAGTCGGCATCAGCGATCCCGAGAATCCGCAAAAGAAAGGATACTTCGACACACCAGGATGGCCTGTGGATGTCACAGTTTCCGGAGACTATGCTTACGTAGCGGACGGCCGAAGCGGTTTTCGTGTTGTTAACATCAGCGATCCTGAGAATCCGCAGGAAGTGGGATACTATGATACCCCGGGGAAAGCTACTGGTATTGCAGTGTCGGAAGACGGTTTGATCTATGTGGGTGATCAAACTAATATGGGTATCTATCGATTCACAGATCCGGCAAATGCTGATGACAATGTGATACATCAACCTTTAACTTTCACCCTTTCCCCTGCCTATCCCAACCCGTTTAACTCAACAACTACAATCGAATACGCTCTACCCCACTCTTCAGATATCACCCTGAACCTCTACAACATATTCGGGCGGAGAGTTGAGACGTTGGTCAATGGGAGGATGCAGGCGGGAGTTCATCGGGCAATGCTGGACGGAAGCGATTTGGTCTCGGGCTTGTATTTTGTGAGGTTGGAGTCGGAGAGGCGGGTGAATACATCAAAAATTATATTGGTTAAGTAATTTTACTTTTTAGGTGAGATTAACATGAAATACTATGTGTCATTGTTCTTAGTTTTTGTTTTAGCAAACGTTTCATTCTGCCAGTTGGAAATTCTCTGGTCGAATACCTATAGTGGAATTCAATACGCAGGATTAAGTAACTTAATATTAACTTCTGATGAGAGTTACGTGATTGCGGGTTATGTTCAACGAGAGGATGATATAAACGGTGGATATTGTGGAAATCTGGTGAAGTTCACTGATGATGGAGAAATTGAGTGGGAAACAATCCTGACAAGGGAAAGTCTCTTTGTTCCCAGTGGTGCGATTGAAACTTCAGATGGTGGATTCGCGATTACTGGAGATCAGGCGTGCTTCATGGGACCACCCTTCGTAGTTAGAACGGATTCCGAGGGTGAGATTGTATGGACAAGAACGTATGAGGTGCAATCGTTGTATGATATTCTGGAAACGGATGATGGAGGATTTATTGTAGTTGGCGGATTCATAATACTGAAACTTGATGAAGCAGGTGAAATAGTCTGGTCGAATCAGGTTTCCTTTGAAAACCATGGCATTAGCATCTATTCAATTATCAATTCCAATGAAAATGGATACACCTTACTAACTCAAACCTCAGATCCAGATAATCCTGAAACAATACTTATATTCACTAATTCAGAGGGTGATTCCACCGATTCCTGGACTTATCCGGGTGAAATAAATATCCGGATTAAAACCATTGAGCTACTGCCTGATCAAGGCTATCTTCTGACCGGTAGTTATAGAAATGAACAAGGAATTAGTATTCCCATGGCTGTTGAGATAGATTTCGAGGGCAATATTACATCAGAGGTAATGTTTAGTTTTGAATTCAATTGGTATGGAAAATCTTCATCGATTATCAAAACAAGGGATGGTGGGTTTGCATTGGGAAGTTGTACAGACCATAATGTTGATCCCGATTTTCTTTTGTTTAAAACGGATGCAAATGGAGAGATTATTTGGCAAGGTACATATAGTGCAGAGGAGAGGGAAGGCGTTTCGCACCTACTCCAGAATGAAGAGGGAGATTATGTTTTAGCGGGTGTAATTAATTCTATAAATGAACCATCAGGGGATGGATGGCAAATAGTAAAGGCAAGGTATGATTCTGCAAATGTTGTCAATCCCGGTTATTCATATCCTACTAATTACGCCATTCACTCCGCTTTCCCCAACCCCTTCAACTCAACAACCACAATTGATTACAATCTTTCCCTCGGATCGCAAGTATCCATTGAAGTATATAATATTCACGGACAATTAGTTGATGTGCTGGTGGACGGGATCATGTCTGTGGGGAGACACCGTGTTGTGTGGGATGCTGAAGATGTGAGTGCTGGGGTGTATCTGGTGCAAATGAAAAACAGTAGTGGAAATTCTAAAAGTCTTGTCCAAAAAGTTATTTTGGTGAAATAATGGAGAATCCAATGAATCCGAAGATCCAGACAATCTGTCTTTTTGCAGTATTGATTTTTATGTCCGGTTTATATGCACAACCGGAATTTGACTTCGAAACGATTGGTGAGTACTTATCTGATTGGGATTCAGTTAAGGATATTGCCGTGAATGGCGATTTCGCTTATATGGCAATGGGTACATCCGGGATGTATATTTATGATGTATCAGATCCAATACATCCGAGATTTATCAGCAGGATTTGGTTTGATGAATCCAAGATTCAGGCGATAGATTTGATTGGAGATTATGCATGTTTGGGAACAGGATCAACTGAGAGGCAGGATAATGGCTCATTTCTGGTAGTGGATATTTCTGATCCTCTTAATCTAAATCTTGTGAGTGAATTAAGACTCGAGGGTCCTTTTATGGAGAGAATTATTATCGAAGGAGAATTGGCTTATGTAGGAGGAACAAATCTTTATGTTATAGATATCTCCAATTTAGAAGAACCTGAAATTACAGATATCTTTGAAATTCCGGACCGATATGTGCATGATTTTTACATACAGGAAGACCGACTGTACCTGACCACTGATCTTGATGGTAACTCTGGAACAATAACTGCTTCATTTAGAATATTTGATATTTCCAATCCGGGTGAATTGCAGTTGATCGGAGTGTTTGACTCTGATGGCGTGGACTGTGATCTTTTTTATGGCATTGCGATTAAGGACGAATTCGCAATAATCACAGGTTGGGGTGATGGGTTACATCTCCTTGATATTTCAGATATGGAAAATATAAATCTTGTAAACTCAGTAGAGATGGGCAGAGATTTAGATAGAGTTAAAATTATTGACGATTCAGCTTATATTGCAGATTCTGGAGAAAGAACGGTTCATTTATTTGATGTTTCTGACCCGGGAAATCCCAGATTTATCAGATCCTATGACGTCGGAGAGAGTTCAGTTTTGAAATTTGTGGTAACCGAAAATTTAATGTATATGCCCCAACAAAGCCACGGCTACTGTCTGTTTGATGTATCCGAACCGGATAATCCTGAATTGGAACTCCTGTTCAGAGGTATTCGCATCGAATCTGTTGAGTTATCTGGTGACATGGCATATATCACATCATGGGGACGATTTGGAAGTCCCCGAGGAATTGCTTCTATAGATATCTCGAATCCCATGCAGCCGGTCTTTCTTGGATGTTATTTAGGAGAAGAATCTTATTGGCCGGCAATAAATGTTCGAGGAGATATCGCTGCTGCATGTTATGACGGAAATTCCATTCATATGCTGGATGTTTCAAATCCTTTAAACTTTGAACTATTGGGATTATGGAGTTCTGATTTTGCCAGAGCTATCACCGATATTTTTTATAAAGGAGACCGCGTCATTACCTCGAATGTCAGGCGAGGAGAATGGGAAAGCAGTTATTTTATCTTCAACATTGACGTTTCTGATCCTGCTCAACCTGTCACGACAGGCTCCTGCGAAATTGAGAATAGAGGACAAATCAAATTGGTTGATGATTTGGCAATTGTTACCACAATCGGAGATTTGGGTGCTTTCAGTATCGTAGATCTAACTGATCCGGATAATCCAATTGAGATTAACGACACCGAAATTGGTATCCCCATCCATGATTTTGAATTCGTAGAACAGGAATTATTTTTTGCCTGCGGAGATACAGGTGTGTTTGTTTTTGACATCGCAGAGCCTGAAAACCCAAGGTTCTCCGGTATAATTGGACTGGAATGGTCGGCGGAATCAATATGTGCGTTTGAAGACTTTTTACTTGTCGGAGATAATCAGATACAGCATGGAATAACCGTTGTTGACATTAGTAATGAGAATGCCAGGATTATTGGTGAATATGTAACTCCTGGAAGAGTAGAAGATATTAAATGCTCGAATGGTTTAATATATGTTGCTGATACAAAAGGTTTGGGCATTTATGGAAGTAATCCTAATTTTATCCGTAATGAGATGACAGGCCGTTTTGCTAGTAGTTTCATCTTATATCCAGTTTATCCTAATCCCTTCAACTCAACAACAACAATCGAATACACTCTGCCCTACTTTTCAGAAGTCATCCTGAACCTCTACAACCTGTCCGGACAGAGGGTTGAGACGTTGGTTGATGGGAGGATGCAGGCGGGGGTTCACAACATTATATTGGATGCGGGGGATTTGGTTTCGGGGTTGTATTTTGTTAAGTTGGAAGGTTCGGGTTGGTCGTTTACTAATAAGATAATACTTGTAAAATAAAGGAGTTCATGATGCAGAAAATATCCGTCATGATTTTTGTTTTAATGCTATCAGGTCTTTTACAAGCTCAAGATGCAGAAAACGTCGAATACATTACAGATTTGATCGACCGATGGCAAGGTGGGAGCGATATCGCTATCGTCGGAAACTATGCGTATATAACATGCGGTACCTCAGGGCTCAGGATCATGGACATTTCTGATCCGGAACATCCCATGCCTGCAAGTTGTTACTCTGAAGATCTTGGGCAAATGAAAACTATAGATATATCAGGGAGTTACGCATTTGTCGGTACAGAAAACCGAGTCATCGTTTTCGACATTTCCGAACCACTTGAACCGGAAATAGTAGACCTCCATCAACTGGATTATACAATAGAATCGATTAAACTAATGAATAACGGCCTCTACATCGGATCGGTAATAGGTCATGAGAATGACAGCAGTACCAATTACATTGAGATATTTGACATATCGAATCAACCTGATCCTGAATTGCTTTGTCAATTTGAATGGGAAAGTGAAAATCATCCCAATGGCAGTACACTAAGGGATATTTATCCGGTTGATTCTGGTATTTTTGCGGTTTCCAGTGATGAGCTGTTCTTCCTGGAACTGGTTGAAGCTGACAGTTTGCGTTTAGCAGTTACAGATAACCGTTTTAAGGGGGAATATGTTTCTGTTGTGGGGAATATTGCATATTTAATGGATGGTGCGATCCTTAAAATTTTAGATGTCTCAAATCCGGAAGAGCTCGAATTGATCGGCGAGTGCATGACACCATCAGGATGCGGTACGTATATCAATGATATTGCTGTAAAGGAAGATATCGTGTATATTTCTTCAGTCATAACATTCTGCGGTTCACCGGGTCGTGATGCGACATTCTATATTTTTTCAACTGTTAATGTTTCTGATCTAAGAGAGCCGCAAGTGATAAAATCGACAGAACTACCACTCGCCGCAAATTCAATTTCAATGTTTAATGAAGATATTGTTGTTGCTCAACGGGGTGGTATAAGAATATTTGATCTGTCGGAGCCTGATACTCTTCAGTCAATCGGATTCTATAATACAAATGGATACTCAAGATATATCCATTTGAGTGGTGAGTTATTATATGTTCTGGATAATATGGAGACAGGTCCGGATTATCCGGGAAGATTTGATGTTCTATGGATGTTCGATCTATCTAATATGGAGGATCCTGTCTGTGTAAATTACTTTGAATTGAACGCGTATGAGGCACTTGTTTCGGATGAGTTTCTGTATGCATTTGGAAATGATTCAATTCGCGTGTTTGATTTAACAGAACCCCAAACTCCGTCTTATGTTGATTCTTACCTGAAACCAGGTCGTTATGGGGGAATTCATATTGATGCTCCATATATAATTATGGAGCAATTTGAGTTTTTAAATACCTATGAAATGACGGATGCAGACACACTTGATTTAGTCGGGCAATTCAGTGTTGAAGACTGGAGTCTTAGATCAATGATCGTTTCTGAGGATGTAATATATGCGACAAAACGTGAAAATGGAATTGGAATAATTGATGCATCCGATCCGACTCAGATGGAATTGATAACCGATTATCACCTGTCGGGAGATACTAAGGACATTCAAGTATCCGGTAATTATGCCTATGTTTCAAACTCACCGAGTGGTTTGGTTATCATCGATATTTCAGATCCAGCCACTCCCGATTCACTCGGAAGCATTGAAGTAGACGGGCTGAGAATACACCATTTTGACAACACCTATGGGTACGTTCAAAATGACACAATGCTTGTGATGATAGATGTGTCAGATCCGGAAAATCTGGTGCAGGCGGGTTACTTTGACCTCGAACTGGGGAGGTATGAACATATTAATTACGTTCAAACTATTGAAGATTTTGTTTACATAGCACTTGACGAAAACATAGGAGTCTTTCGCAATACGCTTTTGAATGTAGATGATAGAGATAATAACATTGGGATTGCAAGTGAGTTTAGATTATCACCTGCCTACCCCAATCCCTTCAATTCCACAACCACAATCGAATACGCCCTGCCATTTGCTGCGGAGGTCACCCTGAACCTCTATAACCTGTCCGGACAGAGGGTTGAGACGCTGGTTAGTGGGAGGTTGCAGGCGGGGGTGCATCGAACGATGCTGGATGCTGGTGATTTGGCTTCGGGGTTGTATTTTATCAAGTTGGATGGAGTGAGGCAGTCGGTTACCCAAAAAATAATGCTTGTGAAATAATTGGAATTCAAAATGAACTTTCGACACTTCTTTCTTATTTGTCTGATCGCTTGCATCCTGGCGCCCTTGCTTATGTCTCAAGATTTTGAGAACATCGAGATCGAGAGCAGCCTTTACGAAGGATGGGATGGGATTTTTGATCTGGCAGTTGCGAACGATTTTTTGTACATCAGTACTGGTGTTTCCGGATTACAAATCTTTGACCTTTCAGAACCTGATCAGTTTAATCTTGTTGGGACATGGAACTCAAATCCAGGGGAAGCAGGGGAAATTTGTATTGATGGAGATCATGCTTATGTGGCTGATCCATTTGTAGGATTTTCTATTGTTGACATCAGTGATCCGGAAAATCCCTTTGATACGGGGAGGACAAATGAAAGACTGGACTTTACCGAAATAAAAGTAGATGGTAATTACCTTTATGCAGCATCATTCAGGCAGGACACCGGTGGTTTATTTATCTATAATATCAGTGACCCTGAGAATCCTTTCCAAGTAGCACATCTCCCAGAATCTTTACAAGCCAGGAATGTGACAGTGTTTGGTGAATATGTTTATGTCTCCGGTTATACTCAGGAAACTCATTTCACAGCAGTATACGTATACAATGTAAGTGAACCGGAAAATCCCGACTATATTGGAGAATTTGATTTTGAGGGCTCTGAAAGTCAATTTATAGCTTTGGGCAATATTGCATATTTAGATGCGGCACCAAGCGATATTAATGGTTTCTATACGCTCGATATTTCTAATCCTGAAAATCTGGAATTGACAGGAGTCTTTGATGAGGGATTGGGTCGAGTACTCCATTTTTTTCAAAATGACAGTTTGCTTTATGTCGTTGACCGAGATGATGAATCCAATGAGTATGTGAATATTTTTAATGTTAGTGATCCCGAAAATCCTTTTTTCATCAGTCGATCTAATCCGCTACCAGAGTGGAGAAATATGGCAGCATATAACGATTATATATACCTCAAAGATGATGAGGAATGCTTGATTTTAGATTTTGGTGACCCCGATAATCCTCAAGTTACCGGATCATATTCAAATCCGGACATGGATATAGCAGATGTGGTTACATTTGGGGATTATGCCTACGTGAAGAAAGCTGAAGGCGAACTAATAGTAATGGACATAACCCATCCTACTGAACCGGAACAAGTTAATCTGACAAGAGGGGGATATAAGGACTTCGAGGTTTTCGATAACAGGATCTTCTACAACAACGGCGGAGGTCTGGGGATAATGGATGTTTCTGATCCGGTTAATCCAAGATGCGAGGATGTCTTCTTTTTTGAGGTTTTTGGTTGAGGAGGCTATACTCAATATGACTTCGCGGTCGGCGAAGACGTTGCAGCAATAAGTTATAATGGAATTAAAATACTTGACATTTCTGATCTGGAAGATGTGCAATTGATATCATATGGTCCAATAGTTTGGTCTAGTTACGTGTGTGCCTTAGACATACAGGACAATTTCCTGTATGCTGTATATAGTGGTCGCGGTGATGAAGGTTTAATGATACTTGATATTTCAGATCCCTCGGAGCCAGAAGAGATTTCCAGATTATACATAGATAACTATTTTTGGGATCTGAAAGTTAGAGATGACTATGCTTACATTTTTAGTAGCCAGTTCTTCCAGGTTTTTGATGTCAGCGATCCTGAAGAGCCAGTCATGGTAGGGCAAATCGAGCTCGAGTTCCTTAGTTGGGACTATACAGATTACACAATTGAGGTTTCAGGAAATCTAATATATGCGTCTTGCCATTTGGATGGGTTTATGGTTTTTGATGTTTCTGATCCGGAGAATCCGTTTGTAACTGCATATTATGACACTCCGGGAGTTGCTCATGATTTGGCTGTTATTGATGATTTGGTATATGTTGCTGACGAAACCAGCCTTGGTGTCTATCGAAATACAATGGTAGGTTTGCCAGATAGAGAAACCATTCCTTTCCCCGGTAACTATGAGATCGTTTCAATCTACCCCAATCCCTTCAACTCAACAACGACAATCCAATATTCTCTACCTGTAGCTTCACCAGTTTCATTGAATGTTTACAACATCAACGGTCAGCTCGTCAAGGTTCTTGTAAATAGATATATGCAGAGTGGGAAACACCGAATTGTGTGGGAAGCAGAAAATGTTGTGTCAGGTGTTTATTTTATTAAGATTGAAAATGGCTGGAAAAACGATATCGTAAAAACTGTTCTTCTACCATAGGTGGTACATATGAAAACCCGGCTAAGAGGTATATTGTGGGTGGTTTGCTTAATGTTTTTAGCAATCACAGCTTTCTCTCAACCAATTGAGGGTGTCAATACGATTTATGAAGTTATGACCGATTGGGATCGGTTGGTTGATGTAAGTATCCAGGGAGACTATGCCTATTTTGCCGATTGGGAATGGGGCATGTCAATCTATGACATTTCAGATTTGAACCGAGTTCGTTATGTTTCGCGCTGCGGTATTGAGGGACTGAAAGCATATGACATCGAGGTACAAGATAATTTAGCATTCCTGTCCATTGGTTCAAATGATCCGGAGGATTCCGGTTTTTTAAACATTATTGATATATCAGATCCGTTAGATCCACAACAAATGAGTTCAATCGAATTGAATGACCACTTTGCAAGGGAAGCAATCGTTGATGAAGATATTGTTTATGTTAAAGGTGAGAATCTTTATGTAATAAACATTGCCAATCCGGAAGAACCCGAAATACTCGAAGTGTTTGAAATGCCAGTTAATATTGACGAGATGTGTCTGATAGACGATTTAATGTTACTCACAGGAGATTTCAATGAACAAAACGGCATGCGGTCGAGATGTCTTCGAGCAATCAATGTGGAAAATCCAGCTGAACCTGAATTTCTGGGTGAACTAAATCATGAAGAAGATCTCCGTGACATTGCTGTGTTCGGAAACCTTGCCTATGTCACCAGTGGAGGAGGAGATTGCATTCAGATTATTAGTATTGAAGATCCAGAAAATCTCGCACTCGCAGGCTCAATATGGATTGATTGGCCAAAGGATATTTGTATCTCTGGTAATTTTGCATACATCTCCAACAACGGCCGAGACAACTCTATGACAATTATGGATCTTGAAAATCCACTTAGACCTGCCGTAATTGAAGCCTACTTTGTGGACAATGACATTTCAAGTATCTTTATTCAAGAAGATATTGCCATCCTGCCAATGAACAACCATGGATGTGAAATCCTGGATATCGCTGACCGGAGAAATCCACAGCCAATATATGAATTTGACCGTCATGGGTTAAATGTAAAGGAAGTTCATTACACGCAAAATTATGTCGTAACAAACTGGTTGTTGAATCGAACATATTCTGGATTTCAAGTGTTCGATATATCAAACCTAAATCAACCCGAAATTAGGTGTCAGTATGGTATAGACAGGAGAAATATATGGTACTTCGAAGTTGTTGGAAATTTCCTTTACGGATATGATAGCAGGGCAGGTTTTACAATTACCGATTTTTCCAACCTCGATGAGCCTGAAGAGGTGAGTAGTTGGAGATCATTTGATTTCGGCGTTATTCGATATTTTAAAATTGAAAACCTATATGCTTTCCTCTCAATGAGTAACATAGATGAAGAGTTTTATGACCACAAAATGGTGATATTAGATTTGGAAAATCCGCGGGAACCGGTAGTGGCTGGATCATGTGACATTGGTGTTGGTGGAAGAGTCCAAGTGTCGAACGGAATGGCCTATTGCCGTACAGACGACAGAATGGATGTTATTGATGTATCCAATCCAAATGAACCAGAATTTCAGCGTACTATTGACATCGAAAGGACACCGAGTGAGTATATTGTGCAGCAGGGAATTGCCTATTTCGCCTGTAATGATGCTGGTTTATACGTTGAAGATGTATCCGATCCAGAAGATATTGAACGTTTATGCAGATTTAATCCTGATTTTAACATACAATCAATCTTTCTCGTCGATACATTAATGTTTGTAGCCGATAGTCAGGATAACGGTGGTTTTTACATAATTGACATGTCCGATTTTGAAAATCCTGAAGTGATAATAGGGCACGAGACATTTGGAATTGCCCAGGATATTTCCGTAATTGGAGATACAATTTTTGTTGCTAACACAAATAACCTCGGAATTTACAACTTGATTCGCCAAGAGGAAGAAGAAAATTTTGTGAGGGAAACCTTGCCGCAACCTTTTGGGCTGTCCTCAGTTTACCCCAATCCTTTCAACTCAACAACCGCAATCGAATATGCCCTGCCGTTCGCATCAGATGTCTCGGTTAGCATATACAACATTCACGGTCAAATAGTAGATGTGCTTCTGGATCGTGTCATGTCAGCTGGGGTGCATAGCGTGGTTTGGGATGCGGATGAAGTAAGTACTGGAGTGTATTTTATCAATTTGTCATCGAAAACTAAATCAACCTATACAAAGGTAGTACTATGCAAGTAACAGAAAAAAGAAAAGTAAGCATCTTCCTGAAATACATCATAACTCTGTTATTGATTTTAGTTTCAAGTTCCTCTGCATATTTTCAAATTCATGAGGTTGTTCCCGATCCGGCAGCCGCAACGAATGGAGATGATATAACGATCGTCATCCATGGCTCCTTTTATCATACCGGTTGTGATGTTGAAGAAGTAACCTCAGAAATTGAAGGAGATACGATGCGTGTCGAAATCATCGGATTGGACACAGGAGGTGGTGGACAGATGATTACTCCATTCATAGTCAGGTGTCATTGGGGTGAATTGGAAACAGGTCAGTATTTTGTTGATGCAAAGCTATTCCAACATTACGAAGATGATACTGAGCTGACTCATGATACGCTGGCGGTAGTAAATGTCGTGGACCGGCGTGACTGGTATCCCAACCTGATCATATCGGAAGCAGCTATTCACAATGAAATTCAATACTTTCCGGTTAGAGAATTGACTCTTGACTTTGTAATAGCTAATGACTGTCAATTCAATGCTGCAAGTCCTTCGTATCTAAATCTTTACTATTCCGATGATGACCAGTTTTCCCGAAATGACAGTTACGCAGGTGCAGTTCAGATTGATTCCATACAGGTGGATCAGAGCATTAGAATGGATAATTTTAATTTTCGTGTGAGAGGTCGTCGATTTCCAGGTGATCAATTTCTGATTCTGAATGCTGACGGTGAGAATGAAGTGATTGAAGCGAACGAGGAAGACAATTGGACTGCAATTCCCTTTACGGTGACAGATACTATAGACCATCACACAACTCTTACTGGTCAGTTTGACGCGCCCGGAGATGTAACATTTGTCCATTTTCATGAGGACTATCTGTTTTGTCTTTGCGATGATTCGACAGGTTTGGCTGTTTATGATGCCAACGATCCAGAACAGCTTCAGTTAATATCCTTTGTAACTTTTGGCAGCAGATTGAAGAGATTGAAAATTGAGAATCAGATTGCTTATGTTCTCGATATTACAAATGGAGTACACCTGATTGATATTACAGAATTGAATCAACCGGAGTATCTAAGTTTTATTGAATTAGAGGATGTCCTGGGTTTCGTTGTTAACGGCAGCTATCTCTATGCGGTCGGAAGACGTCTGGGATTGCAGGTGTTTAATGTTTCTTCGCCAGATGAGGCAGAATTTATAAGGTGTCTTTCACCAGAAAATCGTTTCAAAAGTCCGATCATTATTGACAATCTTTTAATTACATGGTATGACCAGGCGCAATATGTTTACCGATTGGATCAACCGGATAATCCTGAATTGATAAGTAATCAGGAAATTGCATATGATTTGAGAAATGCAGTGTACTGTGAACCGTTGATATATACCTCTGACGGAGTTACTGTAAGAATACTGAATGCTGAAAATCCATTGGAAATTATTGTGGTTGGAGAATATGAAAACGATAGTATTGTTTATTCAGTTTCACCTGGAGAAAATTTCCTGTTTCTGATTGATTGGGATTTGAAAATTTTAAATACTTCAGATTTGGATAACATCCACATGGTGGGTGATTACTACGCTCGTGGAGGATTTTCCAACTCGGCTCAGAAAAATCAATTCGTATTCCTGTCGAACAAAGAGAATGGAATTTCTGTCATCAGCAATGATAGTTTTGAAATGAGAGTTTCTGATGCCGCGAATCATAATTCTATCTGTGAACTCCGTTTGCTGGGCGCATCTCCCAATCCATTCAACTCAACAACCACAATCGAATACTCCTTGGCAATCGCGTCGCAGGTCACTTTGCGCCTCTACAACCTGTCAGGACGGAGGATTGAGACGTTGGTTGATGGGAGGGTGCAGGCAGGGAATCACCATGCTACATTGAACGCAACTAATCTTTCCTCCGGTTTATATTTTGTGAGGCTGAATTCCCCTCATCTCAAAGGAGGACTTAGCGGGAATCTGGTTCAGAAAATTATGCTGGTGAAATAAAGGGAGTCAGCAATGAGATATATGATAATCATCATAGTTTTGTTTTCTGTTGCATACAATGGTTTTGCAGAAATTCTCAATATCCCTGAAGATTTTAATACCATTCAGGCGGCAATTGATGCAACGGAGGATGGGGATATTGTGTTGGTTGGCCCTGTGCGGTAGGATGAGCAAATCCACATCACATCCAGAGCAATTGTACTTGCGATCCTTATCTTAACAACCAGAGATAGTGCGTATAATGATTCCACGATTATTGATGGATGAGATAATGGATGTGTAGTCAGCATGACGGATTGTCAGGAGAGCACAATGACCCTAACTGGATTCCCAATCTCCAATAGGAATCAAGGCGGAATATAGATTAGTAACTCAAGCGCTACATTAAGTTACCCTCGCATAACAAACAACCGCGCTGATAATATACCTGATGAGGAGGAAGGTTATGCAGGGGAATTGTACTATTTACATTCAAAGTGGAAGAAAATTAAGTTGTTTCCGAAAAATAACTCTGGTTAAGTAAAAGTGAAAAATACACTGATTTATGGCTTGTTAGTGCTAACTGTCCTCTCTGCAGCTCTTTATGCTCAGGACAATTACAACATTGAACAGCTCAGTAGAATTTATAACCAATGGGACAGGGCATATGAGGTTGTAGTTGTCGAAAACTATGCATATATCGCGGCTGGACTCGCAGGATTGCAAATCGTTGCACTGAGTGGTGACAGCCTTGAAACCGTTGGTTACTGGGATGATAACTGCTGGAATGCCAAAGCAGTAGCAGTCAGGGATGACGTTGCATACCTGATCGATGAGGAGAGCGGTATGCATATCATCGATGTTTCCAATCCGGAAACACCGACTGAAATTAGTAATTATTTGCCTCGAACCAATGCAATAGATATTGAAATCTGGCAAGATATTGCTTGTGTTGTGTTAGATATGAATGATACGAGATTTTTTCAAATCCTCGACATCCGTAATCCTTCGCAAATTGAGGAAGTCACTGATTTTCAACGTTTGGGTTTGTGTTATGATATGGAATTCGATTCCGGGTTTCTTTATGTTGGGTCCGATAGCCTCATTATTTATGATCTATCTGATCTCGAAAACATCCACATTGAGGGCGGATATGGTTGGGAATATGATAGGAGTGGCGTCTATGGATTGACTGTAGAAGATAGCCTGTTATATGCCTGCATTTTTGATGAAAGACGACGCTTTATAGTTGTAAATATCTCTGATCCCGATGAACCAGTAGAAGTTGGAACGACCGGATTGCCAATTGGTGCAGGTGATGTTGTAATCGAGGGTGAGTATGCATATGTCGCTAATGACAGAAGTGGTCTGGTTATTTATGATGTTTCAAACCCAATTGAACCGGTTCAAGTCGGGATCTGTGCAACTGGCGACGTAGCAAAGGGTGCAGCAATCCTTGAAGACTATGTGATTCTCGCCTCATCTGATTGGGATCGTCATGGAGAATATGGTACCGTAAATCTAATAGACATATCCGATGTAACAGAACCTTTTCAGATCGATAGAATAATACCAACCGGTTATGCATTGAACGTGTCATCTGACGGTGAAATTGTCTTACTTGCTAATGAAACAGGTGGAGTACAGATAGTCGATGTTGCTGATCTTGCGAATCCAGTCCATATTGGTAATATTAATACTGAATTCAGAGTTTGGACTGCTATTGCATATGAAGAACTGGTATATATTGCAGAAAATGAAGGTGGTCTGAGAATTGTGGATATTTCAAATCCTGATTCCGTTGCAGAAGTGTCGACGTATACATATGAAGGTAGAGGTTATGTGTCAAGCATTCAGATATTAAATGACATTGCGTTCCTTACTGACACACGCAGATTAATTATTCTTGACATCTCCAACCCGTCTCAACCCGTAGAATTAGGTGTAATTTCAGCTCCGGATTCAAGGGATGTGCAGGTTGATGGAAATACCGTCTTCGTTGCGGAACGACAAATAATTGGTCTTTATGATATATCTGAATTAGACAATCCGTCTCTCATCACTTCGGTTGAGCTTCCGGAAGGTGCATCTGCAAACGAAATTGGAATCCATAATGAATTTATCTTCATCGCGGGAGGTGTAGCCGGAGTTATTGTGTATGATATCTCAAATAACGACCCACAATTAACCAGCATTTTTAATTCGCCCGGATATGCTCGCGGAATCGAGGTGATCGAAGAAAGAGTTTACCTTGCAGACCGTGAAAGTGGAATAATCGTCTTAGACGCTTCCAACCCAGGCGAGTTGATTGAAATTGGGCAATACAACACGCCCGGTTTAGCCAGAGGCATAAGTATAGATGGAGATGTTATATATATCGCTGATGGCACAAATCTCGGTATTTATCAATTCACTGATCCAAACAATATTCGTAATGGTCATCTTTCACTCCCAACCGGATTTGCAATTGAAAGTGTTTACCCCAACCCTTTCAATTCGACAACCACAATTAAATTTGCCCTGCCATTCGCATCAGAGGTCGCCCTGAACCTCTACAATCTGTCCGGGCAGAGGATTGAGACGTTGGTTAATGGTAGGATGCTGGCGGGGGTTCACCAGACGATGTTGGATGGGGGGGATATGGCTTCGGGGTTGTATTTTTTGAAGTTGGAGGTGGATTTTCAGTCGTTCACACAGAAATTAATGATAATCAGGTAAGAGATAGAAAGTTGAAAAAGGATAACAGATACTGCATGTGTTACATATTAACAATTTTTCTGGTTGTCAATACACAGTTTGGCTTTGCTCAAATTAATTTCACCGAACATACAATAGGCGATGATTTCTCCTATGCTCAATCTGTTTATGCCGCAGATATTGATGGTGATGGCGATATTGACGTACTTGGTGCTGTGAGTGAAGCAGATGATATTGCTTGGTGGGAAAATGATGGAGACCAAAATTTCTCGCGGCACACAATTGCAAGTAATTTCGACGGTGCAAAATCAGTTTATGCGGAAGATATTGATGGCGATGGCGATATGGATGTGATCGGAGCCGCCTCGGTTGCAGATGATATTGTCTGGTGGGAAAATGATGGAGACCAAAATTTTATGGAACATACCATAAGTTA
>JABGPL010000007.1 GCA_018644935.1 Calditrichota bacterium
CAATCAGGTATGAAATTAAAACCGGAACAAGTTTACAGAGACGGAGTGATCAATTTCGGAAATACTTCGGCAGCAACCATTCCAATTGGCTATGTTGACCATTGGGGCAAGCGCCCCGGAGCTATTGAGATTGATGTCTCGTTCGGAGCCGGGTTTGCGTCTGGCGCAATTTTGAGGAGAAATCGGGACTAACCGGAATATGTTTTTGTTTACGGGCACGTCGCGACGTGCCCTTCTCCCCTAAATCGTAATTTTCCTGTCATGCATGGCGTGTCTGGTCTGTCCAGACACGATTCTCCCCTAAGAACCAGTATATGTCTGGGCAATCCAGATAATGTCACCCAGTCCCACCCCCAGCAGTATTTCAATAGCAGACTCATTCACGTTTCAGTACTTAGTTGCTTCTAATTTATGAATTTCTCTTCCATGAAAATATCATTATATACGACATATTTCTATTTACTGCACTGAAATGCTTGACTCACACCTCTTTTTGTGCTATATTAACAACAAATAGTTATAACACGAGCAACAATAATGAATATTCAAAATACAATAATAAGCGAAGGAGCGATCGAAATGGTTGATAATGAAATTCCGGAGGTTGATGTAGATCAGCTTATAGATCAGGTTGAATTGCTTAGGGATGATGAAGGAGTTACAGAAGTTAAGGTAAACTTGAAACATCGCAGAAGCTTGCTTGTTGGGAATAAACGCAAGGTCTGTCAGCCATCCTGGAATGGGAGTCTTGAGGTCACAACCCCTCGAATTACTGGAGGGGATGAGGACAAATTCAGATGCGGAAGGTGAGAAAATTTATATTCCGTCCGCAAAATAAATAAATAACCAATTGTTCGTGCAATTATGTACACTATACAAAACAAATGAGGTAAGTATGTCTTCACAATTTAATATTGACAACTCCGGAATCGGAGGAACACCCTTTTTAACCTTCTCGGTAGATACGTCTGCCACGAAAGATTTCACCCAAACAGATATCGATAACAACCTGACCGCCTGCGTAATCTCCGCCAATAATGAAGTTGGCATGGGCATTGATGGAGGCAAACTCTTCGGCAAGGTCGTCTGGGTTTCTCAGGAGCTGGTTTCAGGAACTACTGTTCCGGCTCTTTGCGCTGTTCAGGCTCGAGGAGTCGCTCGTTTCAAGTATGTTGCAACTACTCCCGTGATCAACCAGATGGTCGAGTGTGATGGAGCTGGCAAGGTCAAGCAGGCAATTGCAGATGCTGACATTGCAGCTGGTGGACATTTGATGCGAGGTCAGGTTATCGCAGTTGATGTAACCAATAGCACATGCGATGTCTGGTTAGGGTAATCTGAGCAGATGAGATGTTTGAGCATGTGGGTAAGTAGGATAGGCACTCCTGCCTGTCCCTCACGCGGAAGTGTGAATCATTGTAAATTAATGAATCCGTCTGCTGAAGGATGGTCAAACAGGAATGTTTAACCTACCGTTTCCTTTGGGCGTGTCATACAATAGTTGAAAGAATGTCAGGTGAAGACACCTGACAACACTTGTGATTTGGTGACACTAAACAACAAACGCAATATGAATAACTTAAAAATAACAGAAGGTCTAATCTTCAAATGGAGAAAGTATGGAATTAGTTAACGAAAATACCGCAAAACTTAAGGAGCTGATCACAGGACATTCCCGGTCTGGTAATCTGGCTCTTTATTCAGAAGCTACGGAGCAGCAAATGTCGTTCACGGAGCTTATTGAACAAATTGATCCCACCGAACCAGACAGCAAATTGGATGCGTTCGAGCGGCAGCTCATGGCGCATGGAATTGTCACTGAAGGTAAGCGTGCCATCAGTATGGAGCAATTCTTCGTTGGAGGCGGTTTGATTTTGCTGCCTGAATATATCTTGCGTGAAGTACAGCGAGGATACAAGATGGTGCAGGATCCGACCGAACTTGTCGCTTCAACAGTCTACGAATCCGGACCAACTGTGCGTCCGATCTACGTCAAAACAACCAATGCACAGAAATCACTTGCTAAACGCGGGAGTGGTGGCGGCAGCGCGTACCCGCGTGTTGAGCTTCTATACCGCAACAAAGAGGCTGAAATAATTGACCGTGGCAGGCAGTTTGATTTTTCATACCGGGTCGTCAGGAACCAGAAGCTGACTGAGTTTCGGGTGTTCCTGTGGTGGATCGGTGCTCAGATGGCTTATGATGAAATTGATGACATCTACAACATCATCGTCAATGGGGATGGAACTTCCCCAGCAGCAACGGATGTATTCAACGGGGAAGCCGGGACCTTCGCATATTCGGATATGGTGCATATGGCAATGGCTTTCGATATGCCAGCGCATATGACGCACATCCTTGGATTAGGAACAGATATTGAGACGATAATCAATCTGTCCCAATTCCAGAATCCGGATACATGGCGAGCATCGGAGATATTCCAACGCACCGGAGATTACAGGTCCTTCCTGCCGGTGAATGCCGGGTTGGTGGTAGCTCCAAATGCTACATCAACCAAGCTGGTTGGACTTGATGCCAGATTTAGCATTCGGGAAACGGTTTCGCAACCAATTATGATCGAGGCAGAGAAAGTGATCAATCAGAAGCTTGAATCGGCAGTTGTTTCAAAGGAATCTGTTTACACGATTATGGTGGATGGAGCAGCTAAGGTTTCGGATTATTAGTCTCATGCATTGATGAAAATCGCATCTTCAGTAGTGTAAGCATTCTTGCTTGCACATTCCGAGAAGTGGGAACCAACGATAAGAGACAATCAGAATCCTGCTTTGCAGGATGTCAAACAGGAATGTTTGACATACCGGTTTTGTGATTTCTAAAAAAGGAAATCTTCCCCGGAGTGATAAACGGACAACAATTATCAGGAGGTTCTGAATTCATTCCGGGGGGGAAAGAATTAGGGGTGAATAAAGGGCGAATAATTATTCGCCCCTACAGTACGTAGAATGACAGTTTGGAATATGGATTAATAATAACGTTGGAAATATAATGTCAATAAACAAAACATTTAACTATTTGCTTACCCAAAAGCAGGAGACGATAATTTGCTTTTCTGCTCAAGTTACAACAGGATCAACATATATGAAGGGTCCCGGTGGCGAGGCTGGAGATGGATTTCCAATGCCGCGAAAGGCTCGAGTGTATCGAGTTGATTGCTGGGATGGGTCCACCTTGAAGAGTAAATCGGACAATGTTGTATTCAATCAAGGGGAGCGACTCTCTGTTTATGTCACTGATACGGGACTTAACTATGATGTTGCGGTTCGCAATAATGGGGTGGTTACTGCTCTGGTTGCAAGCGGGACGAATCAGAATTGCACACTCTGGGTGACGGTGCATTTGAGGTTGGTTTAAGAGATTGGTTCGAACCGAACGTACATGAAATGTGGCTTGGAGTACTTGATGCCCAAGTATCTTTACCAGAATATTTATTGTGTGATTTTTGAATTTAACACACTAAATGTCACGTAAGGAATCCCGGGCAATAAATAGCCCGGGGCACACAGGTGGGATAATAGCAAAAATATAAAGGAGTATTATTATGGGATGGACTGACGCAGACACTGTGCGAAAGCACCTTTTATCGCTCGATAATTTACCAACAGTTTTCAAGGACGTCGAGGTTAGTTTAGACTCAGCTGGAAAGGCATATCTTCCCCACCGTGGAATAGAATCAGGCAGCGCTCAGGTGAAAGTTCTAAAGCAGCTACTACCGAATTCTCAATCTGGTGTTACTCTAAGTGGAGAAACATGGGTCGCTTTGAGTTATGACGATTTGGTACCAGGGGAGATTGTGGTTGCTAGCGACGATGGGTTGGGTACAGCATACCAGTTGGACTCTGACTACTGTTTCAATCCTGCGGATGGGAAACTCAGGCGGATTTCAGGAGGATCAATAAGTGATGGAGCATCGGTAGAGGTTTATTATAAGAGATATGAAGTCAAAACTGCAGTCGTTGATTTTACTATTGACCTCAGCACTGGAGTGATAACTCGGGTTCCTACGGGAGATTTGGAGATTGAAACCAACATTTATGTTGATTATGAGATCTCGGATGCTTCCGCTGTCGACGAGTTGATGACAGAAGCACTGACTGAAGCTGAGAATAAGATACTTGGTCTTCTGAAGAGTGAGTACACAATTGAGTCTTCAGATCGGGGATTGATTACTGGAGCTACAGAACTGACGCTGTCGATTATATGCCGTGGTTTGGCAATGCGAGCGCTTTCCGATGGCAGAACTGCTGCGGAAGGCAGGTCGCGGGCATGGCGAAATCTTTCACAGCAATATGAAAGTCAGGCTTGGATAACTCTTCAGTCATTCCTAGCTGTACATATTCCAACCGGAGGGACGACACAGGGCAATTCTAATTGGGAATGGCAGTGAGCAAAACCGGTAAAAAAAGCAGAGACGTTCAGCAGCACATTGCTTTTGATTGGCTTGCCGAGAATATTCGTACGCTCGATGCAACCCGTGGGATCATTCCTTTTCCTCAATATCCATTCTTAAGGGAGTTGATATCAGCGTTGGAGGAGAACAGGATTCTGATTGTTGCAAAATCAAGACAGATGCTGGCAACCTGGACGATTTGCGCCTACACAGTCTACCGTTTGCTCCATCATAAACCGGGGATATATCTTCTGTTGTCAAAAGGTGGTCGTGATACAACTGAGTTGCTGAAGCGCATGAGGGTAATGATCAGCAATCTCGACGAGGAATATCGGGAACGCCTCACGGTGAAAGCATCGGAAATTGTTTGTGACAACGGCGGGAGAATAATTGCCTTGCCTGCAACTGAGGACGCGGTACGTATGCATTCTCCGACTGGAGTATTCTGGGACGAGATGGCATTTACACCATACGCAGAGGCGATCTGGACTTCGGCGAAACCTGCCATAGATTCCGGAGGCAGCTTCATTGGTGTATCAACTCCAAACGGAACCGATAATATCTTCTACGAGCTTTTTACCGATCAGAAGAATGGCTTCGGAAAGCATAAAATGCACTATTCTCGACACCCCGACCGTGATGGAAAATGGAAGCGGGAGGCACAGCGAGGATTGTCTGAAACTAAATGGAAACAAGAGTATGAAATTGACTTCGATGTGTTGGAGAATAGAGTCTATTCGGAGTTTGCGCCAGATCTGCATGTTCTGAATAAATCCTATATATGGGATAAAAACAAAGGCAGAACGCTTCGTGGGATAGACTTTGGCTATCGGCATCCATTTATAATCTGGGCGCAGTTATCTCCCGACGGGATACTGACGGTTTTTGATGAATGGGAAGGGCATAACGCCACTATCGAGGATTTGGCGATGGCGATGCACAGGATTGATAAACGTCATGGGATAAAAGAAACTGATGTTTATCGCACAGGTTGCGATCCTGCTGGAGCAGCGAAGTCGGATGTGGGGATTTCTCCCGTTGAGAGGTTGTTGCGTCAGGAAATCAAACTCGTTTACAGAAGCTCCGAGATAATGACTGGAGTTGATTTAGTGAAGTCATTTCTCAAAGATGCCACTGGACATGTCAGTTTGAAGTTCTCACCCAATGTAAAGCGGACGTTATATCATCTGCATCATTACCGTTGGGATAGCGGGATTGACAAGCCTCTCAAGGATGATGAACATGATCACGCGATGGACGCTCTGAGGTATATGATCATCAATAACTTCTGGTGTGACAGAAAATCCTGGACAGGGGCGAAGGTGGCTGGAGCGCAGTGGTAGGGATTAACCGGATTTTGTATAGGGTGATATCATATGGTGACAATGGGTTAGTAGTGTAAGGGTGAATGATTATTCGCCCCTACTTCAGAATACTGAAGCTCAATAAATAATTAAATATAATCAAAGGAAACTAAAAATGATCTTCTGGAAAAAGCGGAGAATGATCAAGGACAGCACTGTTGACGGATTGATCAAAATCCGAGGCGGAACGCGTCGTAATCTTAATCTATCAGCCCAGGTAAACACAAATCCTTATGGACATAGAGCCTTTGTACCCCGTGGTCTAAACAGGCAGATGTTTGGAGTTGTAAATGGGGGTAAGGGAAGTGCCGGGCTCAATTATGATGGGTATAATCGAGGTGAATTTTATCGCTTTCTGCGTGACAACATTCCTATCATCAGTACTGGAATCTGGACCTGGGTGAGGTTGTGTGCTACAAGTATGACGCAACATATAGAGGGAGATAAGGAGCAACTCGCTAAAGCGGAGATACAACTGTCTGAACTTGAGCATAGATTGCTCGAGGCTCCTTATGGAAGGGGCTCCGGTTTGATGAAACTGACCGAGGCTTATTATCTTGAGCTGTTCACCACCGGAAAATTTGCAGGGGAAGTTATACTCACCGAGGATGGCAAATCCATTGATCATTTCAAGTTTATTGATCCCTATTTAGTTGGTTGGGAATACTCGGATGATTGCTGGCTGCCCTTTGTCAGAAACCTCGAGACTGAAGAAATGGAACCGGTTGATCCAGACAGGTTTTTTTATAGCACACTGGGGATAGATCTCTCAAATCCAGGTGGGGGTGAACCGCTGGCTTCGATTCCATTTGTCGTTGAAATTGAGCAGTTGATGCTTGAAGATATGGCAAGGTCGAGTCATAATGCCGGGACTCCGCGACTTCAGGTGAAGATTACCCGTCCCGAGAGGAACTCATGGGAGGGAGATGAACAGTATTCGGGTCGTGCTAATACGTACTTCCGTGATGTCCTCAATGAATTCAAGAACCTAGAACCGGATGACAACATTTTCACCTGGTCAGATGTCGAGGTAACAGTTGTAGGTGGAAACGGAAACGGCACAGATTGGCGGCTAAATCGGGAACAAGTTATTGAGGACGTCATTACAGGCTTGAAGCTGTTCCCATGGATATTGGGAAGATCGCATAAAACAACCAAGAACTGGGTACAATGTCAGTTTGATTTGCTGATGCAAATGGCGAGTGCTCACCAGAAGTCTGGGACAGATTTGATCGATTGGCTCTGCAACCTGCAATTGCATCTGCAAAACATAGATGCTGATGTGTGTCATGTATTTGAGCAACTTCCGGATCCGTTCAGACTCGAACGTGCACGTGCCGAGAAGCAGGAACTAGAGAACATCGACTTCAAGGTCAACCGCGGGTATATCTCGAAGGATGATGGAGCGGTTGCGATGGGTTTAACCGAATCATATAATTCTGAATCAGTGGAGGGATAAAATGGAATGGATACACAGGGAACTATCCGGGATTTTACTCCCGGAGCCAGCCAAAATAACAGATGACGATATCGGAGCGATAAACAACCTGCCCAATCCGCCGTTGACTCCGGTTACAGCCCGGGAGATTCACGTTAGAAAATGTCGGCTCGCCGGGGATGGAATGGATGCAGGATTTGGAAGATTTCGCACCGATGATTTGCCCAGGCTGCTCGAACTTGTAGCTGGAGCTCCAGCTCTGATAGGACACAGACGGGACACACTCGGCGTTGCGAGGTTTTATGGCGGAGAATTGTGGCAGGACCCAAACACAGAAATTACATACATAGTGCCGAAATTCTATTGGATACGTGCGCATTCGGCAAGCGAAGATTTGCGTATCTGCATTGACGGTGGAATATACAGCGAAGCCTCGCTTGGTTTCACGTTCCGCACTCCGACTTGTTCAATCTGCGAGGGTGATATCAGACGATGTGACCACATGCCCGGCAGGGAATACGAGGATGTGACCTGCTTCTATTACTACGATGAGGTGCTGAGAGTTACGGAAGGATCTTTCGTTTATAGAGGAGCTCAGCCAGGAACCGGATTTACGCTCAATCACCCTGAAACTCAGCACTCCCAATGGGCAGGGAATCCTCGTTTTCGATATCAGGGAGTGTGGTATCGTGGATTCCCGGAGAAGTTGTTACAATCGTAGGGGTTGAATATCTTCAATCCTTAATCCGGAGTAGCGAAGCCATGCTTCGTGCCATTTGAATTAAACGCGAAGCAAGGCATCGCTACGCCGACGGGCGAATGGTTATTCGCCCCTACAATTTGCAGACAAAACGGAGGACCAATTAATTGACAGATCAATTAGACAGAATCGAAAACCGCGTTAACGAAATTTATACAGCCATACATGGTAACAGTGTACCGGGTTTGAAAACCCTCGTCGACAGAAATACTAATTTCCGAATGACGATTTCAAAGCTGATATGGATTCTGATTACACCATTGTATGGTGTGTTGATCGGATTGTTGATTAAGAATCTGTTTTAGGACATCGCCCTGACCCTTGAGGTCAAGGAAGACAAACTTAGATCAATTCAATCCCCGACCGCAAGGGTCAGGGCTACAAGTTAAGGAACAAATCTAATGCGTGAAATAAATGAAATCATCCTCCATTACTCATTTTCAGATTTCGGAAATGCGGCCTTAATCGACAGTTGGCACCGTGAGCGCGGTTGGTCGGGAATTGGATATCACTATGTTCTACTAAACCCCTATCCCGACGCGGAGAGTTTTTGTCTGCACCGTCCGCAATTCTGGCTGGATGGAGTTGTGGAGATTGGTCGTCCCCTACATGTTGTCGGGGCGCATACTTTTGGACGTAATACGAATTCAATCGGAATTTGTGTAATTGGGAAAGAGTTATTCACCTACCAGCAGTTCCAGTCTCTGGCAACCCTGATTTCCGATATTAGAGCTGATTATCCGGACATAAAACTCTACGGTCATTACGAATTTCAGGATTTAAAAAGACCGATACAATCCTGCCCGAATTTGGATATGGATTGGGTGCGGGAGATATTGGGATGATCGTCGGTTTCTCCCATCCCTGTGAAATAGTGGGGAACAAAAGGGGGGTAAGTCTTGCAAGACTTTTTGTGTAAACACCTGATCCAACAAGTTATTCTGGCAGACGAGGGCGTCTGCCAGAATAACTTGTTTATCTTACTTGATCAAAGCCATCTTCATCCTCGAAACCTGATTTCCTGCTTCAAGTCTGACGATGTAAACACCGCTTGAGTAATCGGCAGCGTTTAGGGTTAAGGTATGCCTGCCTGCCTGGAATTGTCCGGTTGCGAGCTCTGCGACCTGACGTCCGACGATATCAAATACTGCCAGTTTAATATCAGATGCTTTTGTCAGGGCAAACGGGATTGCTGTTGTTGCGTTGAATGGGTTCGGGTAGTTTTGGGCCAAACCGAATTCAAGCGGTAGGTTTGTTTCGTTGTTTGCTGAAGCCTCTGCACTCACCTCGAGAGAAATTATCATTTCCTGTTCAAGGTTTTCAGCATTGTGTTGGAAGTTCAGGAGCAGTTCATAAGACCCAACGTCAAGCCCGGTTGAATTGTACATAAAGGTAATCGGAAGTGTCGCTCCAGGATCAACATCGGCAAACCGTGGGGCGAAGTTAATCCAATCTGTGTTTGGTCCGAGATCATATATGGATACTTTATCACCTGAAGCATTTGTCATCACAACCGCCATCACCCATTTCATGGGATCGAAACCCTTAACAATTGCCATTCCACCAACTTGATCTTCAAGCTCTCCTTCAAGCACGGTAACGACACGCATTTCACCTGTTTCTGGATTCATCTTCGTTACAAGTGCAAATGGAATGCGCAATGCGGGATTGGTTTTATCACGGCTGACAATATAGAGCGGGAGACCGTCCGAATCGTCTCTGAAATACCCCAGACCCCAGATATCAAGTTCGTGTTCGTAGGTATTAAGGACATTTCCATCCAGGTCAATTTGAACAAGAGGATCTGTGCGACCATTGGCGACAAAGAATGTCCCGGCAGGATCATATGCAAGAGCTCTTTGCAGATCCAAAGGTCCAGGAATAGAATCAATTGCATTTCCCATAAGATCAACAGCAACAATCCAATCTGTATCACCACCGTAAATTACATCATCGACCAGTGTCATTCCCCTGAAACCATAGCTTGATACACCTGGCTGGTCAACTACACCTGATTGAACACCATCCCGATCAAACAGATAGAACTTGTTGGGATTTGACCTGTTGTTTGAGCCTGTAATCCAAAGGTCATTGTCTCTGAATGTAACGCCTTGAATTTTCCCATCTCCTACAGAATCGGTGACGCTGATATGAGCTAATTTACGCCAGCGTTGAGCTTGATCCTCTCCCGAATAATCGAAGAAAGTTCTGTAAGATAGTACACCGTTGCCATCATTTGTCACAGTAATGACTCGCTCCTGTTCCGTGTCTGGCTGTATGAGTGCAGATAATGAATTATCTGACAGAGCAAAATTGGGATGTCGCAGTGAAAAGTCCAGATTAATTTCCCCATCTTCGACAATATCAAATCCGGAGCGGGTTGAGTCATTATATCCGGGAGCCCAGGCGGTGAAACTGTAATCTTCACCAACAAGAACGTTGTCCATCACATATTCACCGTCACGATTGGTCAAACCAAATGATCCCCTGCTGCCGCGAATTTCAGCACCCGGAATAGGTTCTCCTGTGTCATATTCAACTACTGTGCCGTGAATACTGCCTGTGACAATTACCAGTTTAGTTGAGAATTTAATGGCACGTTCGTCCTGTAGCACAGCAGCTCCATTAGCGTATTCATTCCAGAACACGTACTCCATTCCATTTGTGCCGTTCAGGTTAACCAGACCAACTGTGGCGTATGGAGTGTCATACTCCAGCGGATCAACATCACGATCATCATTTGAAGTTTGATACTGGAATGCTATTTCACCATCACCAGTATAAGTGGGATAATGCTGAGGATCGTATACAATTGCCTGGAAAGTATTAACGGAACCAGGGCGAATCCGTCCATCAATCATTCCGATATACCTGCGCATCTGGCTCCATTCGATTATAAACCGGTGGTTTTCTTCATCGTACCAGTAATAAATCCCACCGATACGATTTTGGTCACGGTCAACATAATTCACAAGATCATCCCAGAATACACATACCTGCGCCCAGGGACCTAAAGCCGGTGGGATACGACGGTTCTGGAAATCGGCGAGCTTGGATTCATCTCCAAATGCGAACCAGCCGTTTGAGCAGATTGTTATTTTTCTTCGGTCTTCAATTTCCTCATCCGGACCATATGTACGACCGTAATACTGAAACTGGAATGGCAAATCAATCGGGACTGAGAAGTCCTGTTCATTACCCAGATCGGCGATTTCTGTGTCGGTGCCGGGACCACCCTGTTCAGGATCAATTTCTATCCATTCGTATTCTGGTGCAACCTCAGGCCATTCTGCATCGGTATCATCAAAACACACATATCCATAATAATCGGGACCGAACGGTGTGCCATGCCCAGCTTGACCAACAACGAAGTTAAAAGTAGCCTCATCCTGAAAACCGTTTTCGGCTTCAAGATGAATTGTCATATCCACAGTTGTACCCGGAACGGTAAGGGTATGGGAATATATTCTGAATCGGGCAGTTACATTATCACCATCAGGTTGAGAGGCTTCGTAGTCGGCTTCATTGTTAAAAACTACAATAACGTCACGATTTGAAACTAAGGTTGCATGCAATTCATCGCTCGCTAATGGACCAAAATTTCGCAGTGAAACGTCAACCCAGGCTGTATCACCCGGTGTGAATGGATCAGGTTCGAAAACAAAATCTACTGCTTCAAGATCAGCTGCAGCGACGTTAAATTCAATTGCGGAGTTCCATGCAAGGTCACCGGTTTCGGCTGCCAGAGCCAATACAACTTTGCCGCCATTTCTGTTTAATGTGCCAACATCAACAACAAAAGTAACCATTACACTATCTTCAAGTGCAGGGGCTTCCTCTATTCTGGCATCTCCATCTATGATTTCAGCAAATCCAGAAAGGAGACTCAGGTTCAAGCCAACAACACCTTCAACTGCTTGATTACCAAAGTTCTTAACATAAGTTCTAAGCTCGAGTCTCTCTCCGGGATTGGCGATTTCGTTGTCGTTGCCCTGACTTGCATCCTCGCCATCATCATCAATTACCAGAGAACCAAATGAAAAACAATAGTCAACTTCTTCTACTTCAATTTCGCCAATATGTGGAACCTTGTCATGCTGGAAAGCAGTTATGAGGTAAGTACCAAGCTCAAGTTCGCCGGGGTTGAAGGTAAACTCAACCAAACCTTCAGCGCTTGTCGAGGAAAGTCTGACAACCTCAAGGTCATGAACCAGAGAGACATTAATATCTGAAAGGGGATTATCATTTTCATCTGCAACAAGCACGGTAATTCGATTATCGCCGAGGCTTATTTCAGGTTGATATGTAACGTTTAACGCAGTCGGTATGGCTGTCCAAATTTGAGTTGCCGGATCACCCATCAGATTAAATTGATAAGCATGCGCTTCCCATACGAGTAATGTCTCAACCTGTGGGTCTTGAACATCGTTAAACATTCCGAAGTGACGGTAAAGCTCCATCTTGCCCTGATTGAGCGCCCAACCGAAATGCCAGTTATTATCTCTGAATAGACCATTTTGAATGCCACCGCATAGGACGTTATTATAGTTCGTGTGTGTAAATCCACTTGATCCAAGTGCTCCGATACCGCCACCCTCAACCCAAACGAAGGATTCGGTGTAGCCGAATTCATTTAAAACATGATCTGCAAAATCACCCGTATTACATGTAGGTAGTACCAAAAATGGCCATTTGCCGACATTGTTTAACCTACCAGCATCTTCATATGCCCATGCACCGTTAAATTGTCCCCAACCACGATAATTAAACATCGAGATTCCATCAGTTATGTTTCTCTCAATGAAATCGTGACAATCCTGTTGGTTTGGGTTGCTGGTAAAATAGAGTGTGTCGACTTCCTCGAAACCAGTATCAAGCAACATTTTTCGCAACCAGCGATTAAGGAAAATTGCTGAGTAGCCAGTTCGCTGGTCGTTGGCAAGCAATGCAGATCTTCGCAGCCATGCAGAATCATCATTACCATCATCATCGACAAGATGGGGGTTTGTTTCGTAGCTGATAATTTTATTGACAATCACACCCAAATCATCTAAATTGCGAGCACTCAGACGACCAATTGCTACATCCGGAAGCATATCATTTCCATCAAGTAGCGAATAAGTATAATCTGTCTCCCACATGAATGCACGACCAACATCAAATGTTGGTATACTGAAATCAACACGTCGGCGGTCTGCTTCACCAATTATGGTGACGTATTCAGGTGGAATTTCCCAGTCGAAATATGCATCAATCAGCATATTTCTGAGTTCATTATTGCCGACCCAACGGTTGATCTCGATCACCTGAGTTGGATATCCCTGCCTTGTTCGCCACTCAATTAGCGGAGCAATAACATCTCTTAGTCCATCAAATTCGGGAATCACGAAAACATAAGAACCTTTCATTTCTGGATCATCGCGCTCCAGCGCATCGGTGTTCAGAACCATGGAACGAGCTACAGATAGTACAGCTTCCGAGGGTCGAATTCGACCAGGATTGGCAACGGGATTTACAACATTATTATCTGTGAAATTTAGTTTAACATCAATTTTATCATAAACCAGAAGATCACCACTGACCGGATTATACTGAACAGGATTTACAGTCACGTTTACCATACGAATGCCCCGCATGATTACAGGGTCACCTATTTCGACAACATTTTCGGGAAGTAAACCAGTCTGGCGCATGAGCGTAGGACCAACCCACTGGTGTTCTTCTGACTGAGATTTATCCGTAACGATGCTCGGTGTTTTAGATGATAATGTGCGAACTTCGGAAGCGCTCCAATCAAGCTCGATTCCTGCTGATGGGGGGATTACTATCATGCGGCTGATATGGGGTAAATCAAATCCTCCCGGTGAACCACCTATGGATTCGCCAGGGATACGAATTACATATCCTTCGCCCTGATTGTCCGGTTTGATATCGAGATTTAAAAGATCGACCGATATCTCAACTTTGTTGGCGTCAGAATGTTCTAAGGATATACTGCAACCGGACTCTTCTGCTGCCATAAGCTGTGAAGAGAACAGCAAAGCACTGGAAAATAAGACAAAGAGTATATAAATAAAAACGAAAGGCTTGGAGTTGCGGACCACGATTTCCTCCCACGGAAAAGCAGATGTGCTAAAAAAAAGGCTGAGTTATAATATAATACGAAAAGATATGATTGAACAATAGGTAATAGTCATTCGTTAATTGGAAATGTTTTATTGCCCCGTCCAGATATAATGATCTTTTTTCAGTGATTCTACCCATTCGGTAAACACTTCTTCCCGCTTGTTACCAGTTGCATACATCTCAAGCATATTCCAGTCGTCAGTGATGTTCATGCGATGTTCCGGTACTTTGCGTTCTAACCGAACAATGTGAATTCCAAAATTCGATTCAAAAGGTTCAGAAATCTGTCCAATCTCGAGCGAATTGATTGCGAATTGAAATTCATCCGGTAGATTTCCAACCGGCAATAATTCAAGTCTCCCGCCATCGGATGCAGTTTCTGTATCATCTGAAAACTCTCTTGCAAGTTTCACAAAAGACTCACCGCCGACAATGCGATTTTTTATATCCCCAGCCTTTGTAATGGTCTTTTTCCTGTCATCTTCGGTTGGAGCAAGTTGTATCAGGATGTGCTGTGTAGATATTCTTTCTCCCTGACGATCAATTAGGCGGATGATGTGGAATCCATACATTGTTTCAACAATGTCAGAGATCGCACCTGTTTCAAGGGCATATGCTGCCTCTTCAAAAGAAGGAACAAGATCGCCGCGATTGGTGAATCCGAGCCGACCTCCATTGGATGATGGATCGTCGGAAATTTCGTTTGCAAGAGAATCAAAATCAGATCCTGCAATTATGGATCTTCTTGCTTCGGTGATTTTTTGTAGGGCTTCCGTTCTGGCTTCTTCTGACGGGTTGATTTCAAAAAGAATCTGCGATAATTCCACCTGCTCGGGTTGAACTGGCAATTGATCGAGGTTGTCGTTGTAAAACGTGGTTACTTCGTCTCTGCGAACATAAACACCGGTGATTTTGGTTTGCTTCAACATGTCAATCAGCATTCCATCCCTAACTTCATCCATCATCTCTCGCTTAATCTGACGCATTGGCTTACCGAAGTATTCAATCAGTTTATCCTCTGAGCCAACTTGATTGATTAACAGTCCGAGTTTATGTTCCAGTTCTTTTTCTACTGTCCTGTCATCAACAAATAGAGTTTCTTCAATTGCTTTACTGAGCAATATTTTCTGTGTGATGTAAGCACCCAATACCTGTTGTCTCATCTCGGATATTTGCCCGGTTGTCGGGTTTGGAAGATTTCTCTCAAGCAGAATAGTATTTATCCCATATGCTATTTCAGACTCCAATATTATCTCGTCATCTACAATTGCAGCGATGCTGTCGATAACTTCTTCTGCAAACAATGGTGCGAAGAAAGCACTGAGGAGTATGGTAAGGAGTAGTGCACCTAAGAGGTTTGAACATTGCTTAATCATCTATCAACCTGGGGTTTTATTTCATTGAGAAACAGATCGGAATAAAGTCTTATATTCCGCAACTCGTAATTTAGATAGATATCAGGTGGAATTCAAGTAAACATTGAAAAACTGAGGTTATAATTTATTGTATGCTGATATAATATTAGCCGGACTGTAAGAGAAATTTTAATTGTCCAGCACTTCCCGAATCTTGCGCGCCAGAGAAATGTTCTCAAATGGTTTTAGGAGACAGGGTATATCAGAATCCATTACGCCATGCTGACTGATCGTTTCAGGTGGATGACCCGACATAAAGAGAGCTTTCACGTCGGGCATCATGTCTTTGTGTAGCTCATTAATCAGCTCCGGACCGCTCATTTTCGGCATGATCACATCTGTAATGATCAGGTGGATTTTAACTTTCAATCCCTTACACATATCCAGTGCTTCGGTTCCTGAATTTGCTTCGAAAACCGTATAACCAAGTTTGCGAAGATTCCTGCTTGCCATATTTCGAACTCCGGCTTGATCTTCAACAAGGACAATGTTCTCAGTTCCAACCGGTGCTACGGAACTTCCGTGTACCTGTGTGTCAGGGACAGTCTCTATGCTTGAACTGGGTAGATAAATATAGAAAATACTACCTTCACCTATCTCACTCCATACTCGAATAAATCCATCACTCTGTTTTATTATTCCGTAGATAGTTGAAAGCCCGAGTCCTGTACCTTTTCTTTCGTCTTTTGTTGTAAAAAACGGATCGAATACTTGGGCTTTTATTTCTTCAGTCATACCACAACCAGTGTCACTAACCGCAGCCATGATATAATTGCCGGTGCTCACATCCGGATAATTTCTGACATATTCTTCATCAAATGTTACCTCTGATAATTCAATAGTGAGTTTACCACCCATAGGCATTGCATCACGAGCGTTGATTACCAGGTTGATAAATACCTGTTCAATTTGCCCGGGATCTGCAAATACATTGCCAATGCTGTTTGAGGGGATTATCTCAAACTGAATATTCTCATCAATAATCCTGAGTAACATACCATCAAGTTTCTTAATTACTTGGTTCAAATCTATTACTTTTGGCTGAAGAGTCTGTTTGCGACTGATTGCCAGAAGTTGACCTGTTAGCTCGGATGCACGCAGTGCAGCGCTTTTAATTTCCAATATCTCATCTCTGGCGGGGTGATCATCACTTAAACTCATAAGTGCGATTTCTGAATAACCAGTAATTATCGTAAGTAGATTATTGAAGTCATGAGCTACGCCACCAGCAAGCCGCCCGATGCCCTCCATTTTTAGGGAATGATGAAGTTGTTCTTCCAGATTTTTTCGAGTACTGATATCGATTAAATATCCATGAATCTCGACCATCTCGTTGTGGCCATCAAATACGGCGATTGAATTCTCAATCACATTCAGCTTTTTTCCATTTTTGTGTATCAGTTTCTTCTCAAGAAATTCAAGCTTTTTCTTTTCCTTCAGGAGGCATATAAACTCATCTCTCTCTTCTCGAGAAGAATATAGACTAATCAAAGACTGAGTTTTCATCTCCTCAATTGAGGAATAGCCGAACATTCTAAGAAATGCCGGATTACAGGTGATAATATCTCCGTTTGGTTTGGAGATATAATTCCCTGCGAGGTGATTTTCAAATATCCCCCGATATAGTTCCTCACTCTCAATCCTCTTTTCTTCCAAAAGACGCTTTTCTGTGATGTTTTCAAGGAGGCAGATGAAGAATCCTTTTCTGGGACAATATGCTGAAATAGAGAACCAACGCTCCATTGGTTCAAAATACATTTCAAACTTTATTGGTTCCTTAGATAACGCAACCTTTCCGTAAATGGATATTAAATCTGGTTCATGATTGGTGATTCCTTTAAACACATCAGTTACTTTCATACCAATTATGTCACGGGTTAATCCTGTATGGTGTTTGAAGGCTTCATTTATTTCGAGAAAAATATAGTCTATTGGTTTGTTATTATTGTCAGTTACGATTTTATGAAAGGCAAATCCATTCGGCATGTTCTCAAATAAAAATCGGTATTCCATTTCGGATTTACGGGTAGCTTCCTCAGACTTCCTAAGATCTGTGACATCCTCTCCTGAGCTAAGGTAGCCAATTGTTTTCCCATCATCATCATCGATAACCTTATGATGCCAGAGCATAATCCTTTCTTCACCATCTCTGGTTAATAGAGGGAATTCGGTATGTTTGGCGAGTTCTGTTTCATTGGTCAATGGATTGTGAGACAGGGGAATTACTTGGTCTTTGAATCTCTCCGGTACAAAATTTTCAGACCAGTTCTTTCCGATGATCTCGTTTTCACTATATCCGAGGATATCGCATGCTTTGCGATTTACCAGAGCAACTGCTCCCAGTGAACTGATCGCAACATAGACTACATTTGCGAGATCCATGTACTGCAAAGCCTTGGCTCGTTTACCAATAGTTGTATCGTTCAGTTGATTATCCACGACCGTCGGTTCAGAATTGCTGCGAACAGAAACCTCATGATTAATCTCTATCTCATTATCAGTAAATTCAAAATTCACAATTTCCCCGTAAAAAAATATTGTTTCAAAAACAGCTTGTTAACGAAAACCAGAAAAATCAAAATAACAAAGTAAAATAAACGCCTCATTCTTGTTAGTTCATCTGGAAACTTTACATCTAGAATGATTTCCTGATTAACAGTTGTTGACAAGAAAAAAGACAAAGTTGCTAATATCTTACAGTTGCCATTCATATCAAACAAGTATTTTGACAATTGGTCGGATCTACATGACAGACAGAAATTACAATTTTTCCCTAGTCTCTAATAAATAATACGAAACTTTTGTTTAATAGTACATCTTTATGTTTAATATTATCATTATATAGCCTTTCCTGCGAGTGCAACTTCAGGTTGATATTACACTTTTATTGAAACTAATCCATTTTTTTGGAAAAAGTTCTTGTCATCTTGTCAAATTCTTGCGGAATTCTTCCAATCAAATCTGTACAGGTTAATAAAGATCTATTCTAAATGAAACTGTGTGATATGGCACATCTTTACTCGAATATTAAGTTTATTTATCTATTTAAATACTGGTTCTTTTGTATTTAAACACATTCGATGGCAGGACTGAAAGATATTCTGATAAAAGGGATAGGGTTCTATTTGCGTAAGTTAGTATTATGTAGGCAGTTATTGGTATTGAAGCCCGAAGAGCCTGAAAATTAATACTGCAATAACTATTCCATCTTTATTTTAGTCGCCTCAATATCTACAATTCAAAATAGAGAAAAATCTGAACGGTGCTTTATGCCCGATAATCCATCGTGTTCGCGTTAAAGGTTGAGTTTGACCAAGAAGAGGTATTACTATATTAGGTTATGCTTTTTTAAAGCAGAAAATTGTACATTATCCTAACATAGATTAAGCTGATATGTCTGAGATTTCAAAGCAGTATGACCCAAAGGCCGTTGAGTTAAAATGGTACCAGACGTGGGAAAGAGAGAACCTTTTTAAGGTTAATTCTGATTCAGAAAAAAAGCCGTTTTGCATCATTATGCCACCGCCCAACGTGACGGGACAATTACACATGGGACATGCCCTGCAGGATTCGATTCAGGATCTTCTTATCCGGATGAAGCGCATGCAGGGTTTCGAGGCGCATTGGCAAGCCGGGAAAGACCACGCCGGAATTGCAACACAGAATGTTGTCGAAAAGGAACTGGCAACAGAAGATACTACTCGTCATGAATTGGGACGTGATAAATTCATCGAACGAGCCTGGGCATGGAAAGAGCGGTTCGGCAATAGGATTTTCGAGCAGAAGAAAATGCTCGGTGATTCCGCTGATTGGTCTCGCGAAAGGTTCACTTTTGATCCAGGATTGGTTGTCGCGGTTTCAAAAGTATTTAAGCATCTTTACGACAAAGGGCTTGTTTATCGTGGGAACTATATCGTGAACTGGTGTCCGCGCTGTAATACTGCGGTATCTGATGAAGAAGTCAATCATCAGGATCACGACCACCACCTATGGCATTTCCGGTATCCATTGAAAGATGACACAGGATATGTCACCGTCGCGACAACCCGACCAGAAACTATGCTCGGTGATACTGCAATAGCGGTCAATCCCAAAGACTCGAGATTCAAAGATATTGTTGGAAAGTCGGTAATCCTTCCTCTTGCAGAGCGTGAAATCCCGGTCATTGCGGATGAATATGTCGATGCTGAATTCGGGACTGGTCAAGTGAAGGTAACACCTGCTCATGATCCGAACGATTTCGACATGGGCAAACGGCACGACCTTCCTCAGATCTCAATCATGGACGAACAGGCACGGATGAACGAAAATGTGCCGGAACGGTTCAGGGGATTGGATAGATTTGAAGCCAGAAAAGAAGTCCTGAATGCTCTCGATGAGAAAGGTCTGCTCGAAAAAACCGAAGACTATGAGACATCAATCGGCCATTGCCAACGTTGCAAAACAATAATAGAGCCTTACCTGTCGCTACAGTGGTTCGTGAAAATGGAACCATTGGCAAAACCGGCTATAGATGCGGTGAGAGATGGCAGGATTAATTTCTATCCAAAACGCTGGGCAAAAGTCTATTTCTCATGGATGGAAAACATCAGAGACTGGTGCATTTCCCGGCAGTTATGGTGGGGACATCGCATCCCGGTTTGGTATTGTGAGAAATGCAATGAATTGACCGTCGAAGTTGAAACGCCTGAGAAATGTGGTAAGTGTGGGAGCAAGAACCTAGTTCAGGACGAGGATGTGCTCGACACATGGTTCAGCTCATGGTTGTGGGCATTTTCTTCGTTGGGATGGCCTGAGGACTCGAAAGATCTTAAAAAATGGTATCCGTCGGACGTAATGGTTACCGGCTATGACATTATTTTCTTCTGGGTTGCACGGATGATCGTCGCGGGACTCGAATTCAAAGATGAAATCCCGTTCCACGATGTTTACATTACCGGGATGATCAAAGATGAGCAGGGCAGGTGGATGTCAAAATCACTTGGAAATGGAATTGATCCGGCAGATATGATCGACCAATACGGCAGTGATGCTGTGCGTTTTACCCTTATTGCTCTCGCATCCGAAGGTCAGGACATCCGTCTTGCACCCTCACGATTTGAGAGTGGACGAAACTTTGCAAATAAACTTTGGAACAGCTACAGGTTCCTCCGGTCACACTTAGACAGATTGGAAAAACCACTGCTCGTAGAAGACCCGTTCAACCTGGAAGTCGATGCTCCGCTGCCTGACAGGTGGATAGTAAGCCGTCTGAATCAGACTGTGGAAAAGCTACTCACCAATGCTGAAAAGTACCGCGTGAATGATATCGCGCTTTCTCTGTATGATTTCGTGAGGAAAGAATACTGCGATTGGTATCTCGAATTGATCAAGGTTCGCTTGGACGCAAATTCACCAGAGGAAGAAAAGCGAAGAACTCTGGGACTGGCAGTTGCAATTTTCGATACAGCAATTAAGCTGCTTCATCCAATAATGCCATTTATCACTGAGGAAATCTGGCAGGATTTACGTCAGTTTATGTCGGCTGCGTCAGATGATTTCATTGTTGATCAAGCGTTTCCAACAGCTGAGCAGTTCCGTTTTGACAATAATGCAGAACAGGAAATGGATTTCCTACAACGTCTGATTGGCTCAATCCGCAACATCCGCTCAGAAATGCGTGTGCCGCCGGATCGCAAGGCAGAAGTTGTTCTGGCGAGTTGTAATAAAGGCAGACGTATTCTTATAGAGGCAAATCTCCCGGATGTCTCGCGCATAGCCTCGCTTTCAAAACTGACCTTCAGCGAAGATAAACCATTGCAGGCGGCTTCCGGTGTTGTCGATGAGATTGAAGTCTTCATTCCGCTGGCAGGTCTGATTGACCTTGATGTTGAGAGAAAGAGGCTCGATAAAGAGATTAAGAGACTGCAGGGGTTATTGAGGGGAACGACTGCCAAACTCTCAAACCAGAAATTCCTCGCTAACGCACCCGAACAGGTGGTAGCTCATGAGAAGAAAAAGCTCGAGGATTGTCAGGTCCAATTGGATTCGCTCGAACGGAACAGGAAACTTGTAGATTAAAAACTCACTTAACGCGAGGGTGAGTACAGTGCGGATATTTACTTTCCCCTCCTACTTGCAGGGGGGGAATTAGTGTGATGAATCAGCGTTTTTGCGAAAGTGGCAGATATATCAAGATTTAGGGGTTGAATGTTTTCAAGCCCGAGTTTCATGAAGACGTCAATAATTCCGCAAGATTTTCAGTTGGTTGTTGATAAAACGGAGGCAAAAAAAATGAAAAAACTAATATTAATAGTACTAACCTTCCTAATTTGCCAGACTGCTTCCGCAGAAGTTGCAGTAACAATTTACAATAATGATCTCGGTCTCGTCCGCGATCTACGAAATTTGACATTTCCAGAGGGCATCGGTGAAATCCGTTTTTCCGACGTCGCTGAGCGGATTATCCCCACATCAGTACATTTTTATTCGGAAAGGGCTGAACTCCTTGAACAGAACTATGAATATGATCTGGTTGATGCACGGAAAATTCTAAAAAAATATGTAGATCAGAGAATACACCTTTTCACAGAAGGTGATGGATCGTTTGTGGGTACATTGCTTGCTGCATCAGGAGATATCGTCCTAAAAGAAGACGATAACTCAATCAGGGTACTATCCGTCAGTAAAATCTACAATTACCATTTTCCAACCTTGCCTGAAGGATTAATTACAAAACCAACACTTGTCTGGACAGTTCAGTCATCTAAGGGTGGTCCGGGTGAGGGTGAGGTGTCATATTTGACAGAAGGCATATCCTGGGCAGCTGAGTACATTGCCGTTACAAATGCTGACGATAAAGCTCTCGGTTTCACCGGTTGGGTGAATATAGAAAACAACTGTGGAGCCTCATTTAAAGATGCCAAACTGAAGCTAATCGCTGGTGACGTGCAGATTTTGAAAGAGAACCGACACAAGGGACGCCAGATTTACGCAATGGACGCTGCGGTAACAATGGAAGGTGCAAGATCCTTTGAAGAGGAATCACTCTTTGAATATCACCTCTACACCCTTCAGCGCAAGTCAACGATTCTTAACAATCAGATCAAACAAATCTCACTATTCCCCGAAGCTGAAGTCGGAAAAGTGGAAAAGGAATATCGGTTTGATTACGGCAAATGGCAGAATAAAATCAATGTTTCATTGAGTTTTGATAATACAAAAGTGAACAACCTTAATATCCCCTTACCAAGGGGAAAGGTGAGAGTGTACAAAGCGAGCTCAACAGGTGATTTGGAGTTTATCGGCGAAGATAGAATTGATCACACAGCTCGAAAAGAAAAGGTCAAAGTTTCGACCGGAAAGGCTTTTGATGTTGTTGGTGAACGAACGGTTATTAACGAAAAACGTAGGGGAAATGACCGTCAGTCAGAGGTTGAAATAAAAATCCGAAATAGAAAGAAAGAGTCTGTAGAAGTAATTGTGTCCGAGGAAATCTGGGGCGACTGGACTATGCTTGAAGCGACGGGAGGGTGGAACAAAGTCTCGTCTAACCGAGTGGAATGGAAAGTAATTGTTCGACCTGATGAAGAGAAAATTATAAATTATCATGTCCAGAAACACTAATTTTCAAGGTATTTGATTTAAGAGGACATATGTTAATGTGTACCGTTTTTAACAATTCGAGGTGAAAATGAAAACGCTGATTGTCGTACTATTATCCCTGCTGATCGGGCAGGTTTCCCTGGCTGAAGTTGCGGTAACGATTTACAAAAACGATGTTGGTCTTGTTCATGATACACGAGATCTTGATTTCTTGGCAGGTGTCGGAAAGATACAGTTTAAGGATGTTGCAGAACGGATAATTCCTACTTCAGTCAATTTCTATTCAAAAAATGCTGAAATAATCGAGCAAAAATTTGAATATGGCTTAAGCAACACTAACCAGCTTCTTTCAAAATTCATCGATAATCAGATACAAATATTCACAAATGACGGAGGATCTTTTACAGGAAAGCTGATTTCAGCTTCAGGAGATGTGATAATCAAGGGAAATGATAATTCTCTCCGGGTTATTAAAGCAGGGAGTATCTTCAATTATCACATGCCCACAATTCCTGATGAGTTGATTACAGAACCAACACTCCTCTGGACTGTTGATTCTCCGCGGGGTGGGAGGAGCGAGGTCGAAGTATCTTACCTTACGGAAGGAATTTCATGGGCTTCGGAGTATGTTCTTGTTATAAATGAAAACAATAAGAAATGTAAATTTACAGGTTGGGTGAACATCGATAATCAATGCGGAAAAGATTTTACCAATACCAATTTTAATTTAATGGGAGGTGAAGTTAAGATTCCACGTGATAAAAGACAGGGATTTGCAAGAGACTATTCTCAGGTATCTGCAAGACCTGGAAGTGTATTCAATGGGTTTCAGGATGAATCGTATTACAACTTTACGCATTTTCCACTCGCTGGTGAAACAACAATTTTTAACAATCAGATCAAGCAAATAGCACTTTTCCCGAAGGCTGATGTTGGGTTTGTAAAAACTGAGTATCGTGTGAAATGGAAACGTGGAAATGGTCAGGTGAAAGTTTCTTACCTATTCAAAAACATCGAAAAAAATGATCTCGGAATCCCACTACCGGGAGGTAATGTAAGAGTTTATGAAGAGAGCAAATACGGAGTTCTTAAATTCGTCGGTGGAGGTAAAATAGACCCGAGTGTAGTAGACAAAGATATACGTGTTAAGACAGGTTATTCAACCGAATTTACCTGCTCAAAGAATAAACTGAACAAAGAGCGTACTGAAGAAGGATGGCAGGAGACATGGCAGGTTTCAGTTCGAAACAAGAATAAGAAAAAAGTTAAAGTTTTAATCCCAATGATGTTTGAAGGTGAATGGGAAATTGTCGAGGCTACACCGGGTTGGGAGAAAGTGTCAGATCAGCGAATCTGGTGGAATAAATCAATCGGAGCTGGTAAAGTAGCTACCATCAATTATACAGTAGCCTACGCATATTAGATGCTTAAGTGGACAGATCCTGTCGAAAAAATCAGCGGCATTGCTGATAAAAAAAGCATTTTTCTGCGCGAAAAGGGCTTTGAGACTATCGGTGATTTACTGATACGAGCACCTCTGCGTTTCATAGACAGGCGTGACTCTCCACCTTTCAGCAAGTTACATGAAGCTGTCGGTGCAGAAATTACGGCAATTGGCACTATTGAATCTGTGGGCGAGAAAGGACGCTACCGGAAACGAAGGTTGCTGTGTATGATAAGTGATGGTAGCGGAGGATATGTGACTGGAGTCTGGTTCAGCAAATATAAGTATATCAAACCCAAATTGATTCCGGGATTGAGGGTCGCACTTGCCGGAAAGGTATCATTTTTTGATGGACCTCAAATATCCCATCCCCGGATTACTATCCTTGATGCCTCTGACGAGATGAGTACAAAAACCGGGTTGATCCCCGTTTACCCAGAAGGTGAGGAATGGAAAAAACACGGCTTTTCTAAAACCATCTGGGAAGGTTTTGTTAAAAACCTTATTGGAGCATGGGATGGCTCCGGACCCTTCCCTCCGCCCGAATTAATCAAATTTGAAGGACTTGTATCATTGCCCGAAGCGATTCGTGGCTTACACCTCCCAGAATCAGTTGACGAGTATGACAAAGCAGTCAGCACACTGAAGTTCAATGAACTCTTCCAACACCAAATATTAATGGTTGCTCTGCGTCGCAGACGTCGTCAGAAGGGCGGGATTGTTTTTGCTACCGGTGAGAAATACAAAAAGTTCATAGAGATTCTCCCGTTTGAACTATCGAAGGGACAAAAGGATGTACTTGAAGAAATGAGCGGTGATTTCATTTCCGGACGACCAATGCACCGCCTCATGCAGGGTGAAGTCGGTTCAGGTAAAACGGTCGTGGCATTTGGAGCTGCTGTGATGGCGGCAGATGGCAACCGACAAACCGTGATTATGGCTCCAACTGAGTTACTTGCGCGGCAGCACTATGAGAATGCTCTGAAATGGCTTGAACCTATTGGAGTCAAACCGATTTTGATCGCAGCCAGTCGGCATCCCGACGAAATTAAACGAGCACTCTTTGAAGCTACTACTGGTCAGGCAGATCTGATAATTGGCACCCATGCAGTATTTCAAGATCGCGTTAAACCACCTCACCTTGGCTTGGTAATCATTGATGAGCAACAACGGTTTGGAGTCCGTCAGCGAGCACGTCTGATCAACAAAGCGATCAGACCTCACGTTCTCCTGATGACTGCCACCCCAATACCCCGCACCCTGGCTCTCGCGTATTATGGTGATCTCGACCTGATAGAACTGAAGATGCGCGAAGGAGTTGAACGCAATGTTACGACAAGAGTCGTCACCGATTCTTCTCGTGACAAGGTGTTTAGGTGGTACCGGGAAAAACTTGGAGAAGGTGAGCGCGGTTATCTAGTTTTTCCTGTAATTGATTCCGGTGTTGCCGGGCTGGAGGCAGCTCACGCGAGGTTTGAGCCATATCAGAAAGTTGATTTCAAGGGAATTTCCATTGCTTTGATGCATGGCAGGCAACCAATTGAAGATCGAATCCGGGCAATGGAAGCCTTCCGCAGCGGGGATGTGAAACTCCTGATGGCAACATCTGTGATAGAAGTTGGAGTTGATGTCCCTGAAGCGAATCTGATGGTAATTGAAAACAGTGAGCGATTCGGTCTGGCGCAAATTCACCAGCTCCGGGGCAGAATAGGGCGCACGGGAGCGAAGGCATACTGCATATTGATGACGCGCGAACCAGAAGATTCGCCTTCGTTTGAGCGGTTGAGAAAGCTACAACAATGTGATGATGGTTTTACTCTTGCAGAAGAAGACCTGCAACTTAGGGGTTCAGGAGAACCCCTTGGAGCCCGTCAGAGTGGATCTGCCCGTTTCCAGATCGCAAACTTAGGCACAGACATGAAGTTGCTAAGACGTGCCCATAAATCAGCAGAATGGCTCTTAGATAAACACCCCGATCTGGCACCCTATTCCGAACTTCGCGAGAGACTTCGAAGCAATTACCGGAAGGGTCCGCGGACGATGTTGGCTGGGTGATTTGCTCCAGTGATAGACGAAATTGGTTCAAATTCAGTAGCGCAGGCGTCCCTGCCTGTGTGTACGGTCACTCTACATAAAGCGCAGGCAGGGACGCCAACGCTACTTCAAATTCAGTTTTTCAATCCAACTTCCAGTTCAACCTAACATTCACCATCAAATAAGCTTGAATTCCTCCATCAGAAACAATATATTATTCAGTCTTACAGGAGAGGTGCCGGAGTGGTCGAACGGGACGGTCTCGAAAACCGTTGAAGGCTCGCGCTTTCCGTGGGTTCGAATCCCACCCTCTCCGCAAAAGCCCACAATCCATTGGCGCATTGGATTGTGGGCTTTTTATTGAGTCAGGAACATCGGTTATGATCAGGGATGATTTACCTGTTTAATAGTTCAACAATCAATCAATGCTTATAAACATGCACATCAGTCTGTGGGAACGGAATTGAAATATCGTTGGCATCAAATGCGAGTTTTACCGCTTCATTCAAGTCGAAGAAAACACCCCAGTAATCATCTCCAGAACCCCAAACGCGGACGGCAAAGTTGACTGAGCTGTCTGCTAATTCAGCAAGTAAAATTTGCGGTTCAGGATCTTTGAGAATTCGAGAGTCTTTTTCTATCAAGCCCTTCATTATTTCACGGGCTTTTTTAATGTCATCCCCATAGCCAATTCCGAAAGTAAAATCTATACGACGGGTTGGCTCAGTGGAGTAGTTGACAATATTGCCGTTTGAGAGATCTCCATTAGGGACGATAATGGTTTTATTGTCCGGAGTGTTCAGGATAGTGTTGAAAATTTGAATCTCTTTGACTTTTCCAGTAAATCCATTTGCCTCAATGATGTCACCAACCTTAATAGGTCTGAAAAACATCAACAGCGCGCCACCTGCGAAATTCGCCAGGCTTCCTTGCAAAGCCAAACCAACTGCAAGACCGGCCGCACCGAGCAGAGCTACAAACGAGGTCATTTTGACGCCGACCATTGAAATCACAGAAATCAACAGCACGGCTTTCAGAGCCATTGAAATAATACTGGACAGAAACCCTCGGAGTGTTTCGTCGACATTTTTTGAGGTCATTGATTTCTGAAGTACTTTTTGAATACCTTTGATTATCCAGAGACCAATTACCAGAGTTAGAAGTGCTAACAGAATTGATGGTGCATATGCCATAACCCAATCTTTAGCATATGTAATGATTGCTTCAATATTCAACTTAAACCTCCTTTTTTGATGTTAATTTCTAATATATAAATAAATTGGGAGTTAGCAAGAGAGCTGATTTCTCCAAACTATTTATGTAGTAGAAAAACAAACCAGTGTATTTAATTTTTATCTTAAGAAAGAACTAATTGTTTTACAGTAATTACGGTAAGACCGAGTGGAAGTTTGTGAGTATGTGAAATAATTTGCTTGTGCGCAAAATTTAATAAATGTGGGGCATATCGCCACCACTGTTACTTCAAATCACCTCGGGTAGGATGGACATTCCAATTTGTTGTTTAACCTTTATTCCTGACGGCAAGGATTCCATATACTGCTAGGGTGAATAATCATTCGCCCAGTAATTCCAAAGCGACAAACAAGATGAACCCTGCATTATAATCCAGCATGACCTGGATAACTTGATTTACAAGAGTTTAGGGTTTATTTATGGTAAAACAGATTTTGTGATAATTTATATATGTGGTGTCAGGTGTTCCAGCCTGACACTTCACGAAAAATCATAGGTCAGGTTCTTAGTCCAACGGAAATAATTCCACAGTCACACTAAGGGAAACAAATGCTAAAAAATCTACAGTAACCCGGACCGCCAACTTGTCTATCATTTGAATAATGTGCTGGAAAACTATGGTATAAATTGCGAGATAAGGAATGAACGCCTTTCCAGCGTTGTAGGTCATTACCAACCATTTAGTACATGGATTGAGCTCTGGATTAAAGATGATGCTATGGAGGATGAATCCATTCAAAATATAGAAAAGTTCTCTCAGATGAAGAAGAAACAACTGGAGAACCCTGGAAATGCCAGAAATAGGGGAGGAAGCGAGAGCCAGTTCACCGAGTGCTGGCAATGTGGGGAAAGACGGGTTTGAATGACTTATCGAGTGTCGATAATCGCAGGTCGGGTTCTTAACCCGACAGAAGGAGTTAATAATCAAACGGACGACCAGAATGATCAATATTGCAAATTTTGTGTTCTTCACTGTATAACACAATTGTCTTTAATTACAAGTCAGTATAGGGGGTTCTACCTTAAATCCATTTATGAAATATGGTTTCTTCTTCATGATCTCTAAGAACTTATCCACATATGAGTCAGGAATAAAGAATGTTGCAATTGATGTGTCCTTATTCGGAGTATAATATGAGGTTTTGGAATACACAATTAGTTGATGTATCTTGAGTTCCATTAGTGTTCTTTTTAGGTCATCATCTACTATTTTAAATGGAATTTGTGTTGTAGAATCTCGATCAAAGATTTTGTATACTTTATCCCCTCTAACAGCTTCTTCAGTAGTTCTTACCCGAACCTTATAAATCGATGTGTAAAAGGTAGATAAATCATCTAAAACAAATTTTGTGTGATCAAACCAGACTCGATTGAGGTCTGGTTCTCTATAGAGGATGCCTGAATGCATGTGTATTTGTACTGGGCTACAGTATGTCTGAATCCAGGAATTTGGTCCACCATTAAAAATTGCACAACCAAGAAGAAAAACAGATGAAATTGAATAAAATAATAAACAGCCTAAGACTCTTCTTTCCATGTTTGCTTCCAAATCGTTAAAGAAAAGAACTACCCAACAACAATCTTAAAACTATACGTTGAAGCATCACTCCCCAGCACCAGTTCATTTACCCCATTTGTAAGGAAAACAGGTCCTGGTACGCCCGTATCCCCGCCGATTCTTTGACCGTTGACTGAACATCCAAGTGAGCTTCCGCGATCTTTCACTCCAATCCTGCCGTCTTTGTTCACAATCGAAACATGGTTGCGTGAAACTTGTATTCGCTTGTGTGGTACTACTAATTCCAAGTTGTTTATTGCCAGTGGATCACGGCTTTTCCTGCCAATCCAAAATGGGAATCTGGTGAGCTCACAAGTGCTTTGCTTGAGAGCCTCCTTTGCCTCGGTGGTAATGCCCTCAATAGTGACTCCCGGCGAATCGGGATTGAGCAAACTCTCCACTGATCCAACAGTATTTTCATTGGCTGATGTTGAGCCAGCCAGCATTTGTAGTATGGTCGTATTTGCTTCTCTGAGTCGTTCAAACAACGATTTCAGGATATTTACTGCAATCGCGGAATTGCTCTGAAGCAGATTGAGGAAATCTTCGCGATGAATGACTGAAACAGTTGTGTCTTCAATTGCCTCTACAGTTGCGCTTCGAGGTTTCTCATCTATCAGGCTCATTTCACCAAAAGTTTCATTGGCATTTATGAATGCGAGATGTGATTTTTTCCCTTCCCAAATTCGGGAGACCTCAACCTTTCCCGTTTCAATGAAATAGGCATCTTCGCCAATCTCATTCTCTTTGATAATGGGTTCACCAGCTTTGTACTTCTGTAGAGATACCACGAGATTGCCTTTTAAAAAGTTCTTCTTCTTCTGTCTCTTAAATCAATCTAACGGTAAAGATACTTAAATCTTTTCTCGCTGACAATTACTGAATCTGTAGAATCATTCCAAAGGGATTATTTTTCACACTCTGAAAGTGCTGTCTTTCCGGCGAACGCCGGTGTCCAGAGAATTAAGCTTGAAATGATGCAAAGCAGGATAATCATTCCCATTCTGTCCATCCGTCGGTAGACGGATTCAGTAGTATTATATAATGAATCCGCTTGGCAGCGGATAGTCGAACAGGAATGTTTGACCTCCTGGGTTTGCAGTCAGATGAGGACACCTGACTGCACTTTCGATAGAGTTACATCTTTCACCCTTCGGGTGATAACAAGCAGGAATGCTTGTTCTACCGTTCTTTTTGTGGGTATCCTACCTTACCAGCATCGCCTTTCTACTCAATACAATGCCTGATGTTTCCAATTTGATTACATACATCCCCGAAGGAACATTTGCAGCACTCCAGATTGTTGAATATTTACCTGCCACTTGATTGCCACTCACCAAACTCGAAATAAACCGCCCCTTTATGTCGAAAATGTTTATATCGACTTCCGATGCTTTTGGCAATCCGTATTTTATGTTCACAGATGAATTGAATGGATTCGGATAAGCGGGAGCAAGGTGAAGTTTAACTGGGATATTGCTGTCCTGCTGAATGTAATTGGGTGGTAGCAGATCTAATGACATAATTGAGAGTCCGCCGTTTGTCCACTGAGCGGAACCTCCTTCCAGAGTAATTTCAGATCCCTGCTCAATATCGGATTGGAGATCCCAAACATAAATCGAAAATTCTTCACCATCGCTAAAGCCTTCAAGGCTGTCGGGAGTTTCCGGATTGTCACCATAGGCGTAAATCAGCAGGTTTTCAAAGGGAATCCATACTCCAGCACCAGCGAGATTTCCGTCGGAACGGAGCAGCCCGATTTCCCAACCTCCGGTAACTTCGCCAAACTCATTTCTGATATCAGTGATCAACATTTGATGACTCAATTCGCTCTCTGTGAAATCGACGAAATGATTAGGTTCTCTGCCATTATCTTCAGCGTCCCACACCCTTATATTAATCGAGGTCTCGACGACGTTTCTGTCCGGATCATTAGAATCAAACCTCAATACTGCGAGATGTCCTCCATCTTCAAGATTCTCGGTGTTGATGTAGACTTCTATTTCTTCCGATTCATCTGATAAAAGTGATCCACGTTCGGGCCAAACTGAAATCCAGTCATTTTTACCAGCGAGGTAATTCATATACCAGCAAACTTCGTCACCTACAGAACCCCAATGTGGTGCTTCTCTGTGATTTTGATGTTGGTGACCGTCAGTCGTTCCCGCTACAATACAAAAACCGCGTCCGTATCGGTAAACAATGATTCCTGGAAGATGTTTTTCCTGATCTTGCCTGACTAAAACCTGATGCCAGTTACTATTTTCAATGTTGGCTATATCATCAGGTTCATAGTAAGTGTGTAATAGACTATTGCCATCGAGTCTAACCCCAGTTCGCCAGTTCATGAGATCTGCCAGATAATTGTAATCTGGGTTTTCAGGATTCTGATTGGCTACCACCAAACCCCGTTGAGAACTACCGCCCGTTCGATAAAGTCCGCCAGGATGTACGGGGATAGGATCAAAGTTATTGGTCCCACTGCTCGCGTATAGTACCCCACCATTATCGACCCATTCTTCAATTCGTTCAAGATTTTCGTTATATGCAAAATTGAACTCGTCTTCCTGCTCTGTGTGACATATCCAGATTGCTCCAAAATTGTCGATTGGAAAGTCCCCAAATTGATCTGAGGCGAATCGTTCATACCTGAATTCATTACCAATTTCATCCATCACCAACTCTCCGAGGTCACCACCCCATGCAGGTTGATCCTGGAAGAAAGCGAAGAGGACATTAAATTCATCCTGATTTGGTTGATTCTCATATTCAAGTGACGCTTGCCATGTCAGTTCGTGATTACCTGTATTTCGAACTGTAACTTCGAGTTCGTCCTTGTCTTGGATAAGAATATGGCTATTTATCGCCTGAGGTGCAACTTCTATTTGCTGGACATTTGCTTCAGTGACTTCAACTATTATCGAGATCCTTACTTCGTTATTTTCCGGATCATTGGTAAATAGAGTAATGTCAGCTTCGTGATCCCAAGGCTCAAGATACGACGAGTTTATTGTAATAGTAAAGCACAGGGAATCTTCCGGATTAACGATTGCCTCTTTGGGATTCCAGTCGAATGAATTCATTTGATCATCAAGGTTGGAAAGGGAACGAAGGTACCGCAACATTCCCTCACCGGTCGAACCCCAAATAAAGTCATCCGGATTTCCATGTTGATGTCCATCAGTAGTACCCGAAACCACGCAATAGCCGTTACCATAATTGTAGTTCACAACTATCGGTATTCCCTCCTCCTCAGGACCCATAACCATTACGTTGAAAATGTCAGAGTTTTCTATTCTCATCAAATCCTGGACTGAATAACCTGTATGAGACAGATTCTCGCCTACCAATTCTGTTCCAATGTCCCAATCCATAAAATTAAAAAGTAAGTTCTCATCCTGAGTTAGCACAGTGATCCCAAGTGGTGAGAAGTATTCAATTCTTATCAGACCTCCGGGATGAATCGGTGCAACATCCCAATTGTTAGTTCCCGTACACATATAATATGCGCCACCCGCAGCAACCCATTCCTCAAATTTTTCAAGATTATTATTATATGCTGCTATCCAGGCGTTAGGCTGCTGGTTGCCGATCCAAATCGCATCATAAACAGATAAATCTACTTCATCAAAAGCATTAGCACCTCTGAATCTTCGATAACTAATGTCCTCAATATCTCTCCAAAATATTCTTTCCAGATCATAATCCCAGGGACTTGTTTCTGCAAAAAGAGCAAAATGAGTTGGATCAATGTCCCCATCGCCAGGTCCATTAAAGATTTGAATTTGTGATGTGAATTCAAGAGCACTTTCGCCATTATTGTAAATTTGTATGTCAAATTCGCGTTTTTCGCCTTGTGTTATTGAAATAACCACCCCAGCTTCTTCTAAATCCATATTGAATTCAGGATCTCCCTCAGGAGCAGGATCAATAAAGAGCTTTCCAGCACCGAATGTGTTGTCCTTACCCCGCCTGCCAACATCCTCTGCTAATAACTCCATATAGTTTTTTGTCTGAAGTGCAGTCATTTCTGGGAATTGAGACCTGACTAATGCCGCAGCACCAGCTACATGTGGTGTTGATCCGGATGTACCCCAGAATCCATTTTCTCCGTAGGTAAATGTCAAACATGCATCCATCCCGCAAATGTCAGGCTTGATCCGTCCGTCATAGGTGGGACCGATTGAACTGAAATCTTCTGGAGCGACATCATCGTTATCCCAAACCTCGTAGTTGATCGCTCCGATGGTAAAGCAGCCTTCTGCTACTCCTGGGATTGTAACGCTGCCCTCAGGAATTCTGTACCCGAGCCCATGTCTTGAAAAGAGTGTGAAATCGACCCCCTCAACACCATCAAAATTTAATATTCTGATTCCGTAGTTCCCAGCTCGTTCAGCTTCAAAATTCACAGCTTCAGAGGGTTGATCATCTCCATCCTGTCTGTTGTTACCAACGGCTACAACCTCCCAAACACCCATGTCGCCCATGTGGACTAACTCGATGTCATAATCAATGCCGGTTCTTGGGTAGTCATCCCATGCAAATGTTACACCGAAGGTTGTCCCTGCGTTAAAATTCGACATGTTGTCAGGATCTGGACCGAAGTGATTCACAAATATGTTTTCGCCCTGCCCGAAATTGTGATATACCCCCTGTTCACGGCTGTCGAATTCTGCGCGGTAATGGGTTGCTGTGTAGTTTCCGGCTGAAGAACAAAAGAGCAGGTCGTTTTCCATTGCATCATTGATTATTTTCGAGACACGGTCATTTCCGCCGTAATAGTCACGATCGGGAGTCCAATAAGCTTTCGACATGCTGATTACATCTACACCGTGAGCAAGACAGTAATCAACTGCATTTTCAAGTTGGGCTCTCCCCCAAGATTTGACGAGGTAAAACTCAGCTTCAGGTGCAAAATCATACATAATTTCAGCACATGCTGTACCATGAGGATCATTGTTATCTTCAAAATCTTGACCTGTCGTGTTGTAGGCTATATAGTCAGGTAATTCTCCCTCGTCTCGAGCTTCTGCTGCGCGAGCGAAACTATTGTCGAAAATAGCGACTCTCACTCCTTCCCCCAATATTTCAGCATCATGAAACAAGTTACCTCCTGCTTGTTCAAAACCCTGAGTGGTGACTGTTTGTTCTGCCCTGAATGGTCTGTGTGCCTGTGAAACAGATTCAAGAGAGTTTATTAGCTCAACCAGATTTTCTATTGGTACCCATATCTCGATGAATTGTTTTGAGAGTGCATAGACTTCAGCATCAGCCTGTTTGAGCAGCAGGTCTGGAATTTCCTCAGCTAAGCGATTGTTGTGCAATCTCAGCTCGACAAGAACTTTGCCGTCCTTAAACTCAACTCGACTTTGCTGACCATATTTCACAGCAGACTGAACTCCTTCAGTTGAATTCAGGTCAATGAGGTTTGACAACACAGATTCGAGTTTATCGTGGGTCGGTTTGGGAGTGAGTTTTCCAGAGATTTCAATAGTTGAACTTGCGAGTTTTTCAACTGGGACAGTTGGCAAATCCGGGATTTGAGCAAAAACAGAAATTGAAACAAAAAGGACAAAAAGTATCGCGAATTTTATTCCCATATGGAACTCCTGATGGTAACTAACTGAAAATACTGATCAAAACAGACAACTACATTATAGGAATTTAATAGTTCAATTACAAATGTAAACCATCATAGAGGTTGTTGTGTGAAGTTGCATGTTCCTCACGCGCGAGTGTTGAGAATTAGTTTGTATTCTAATATTGTTAATCCGCTTTACAGCGGGTGGTCGGACAGGCAGGTCCAACCTACTGTTTTGGGGGCTGCGAAATCTGAATCAAGTGTAAACAAAAATCCCTACCCCTTTGAACAGGGGTAGGGATTTAGGAATCAAATTCTAACTAAAAAAAGTTCCAATCACAATTAAAGCCAGCAACGCCAATCCGACTAACAATGCGCCAAATCCGAAAATGTAGATCGGAATGCGAAGCAGTAAACGCATCGGCGGGACCTTGATCTTATCTATTTTACCTTCTTCCTTTAGCTGTTCGTACCACTTGCCGCGTTCCTCAGTCAGGTAATGTTCACTCATGCTGCCGGTGAATATGACTTCATCAAACGGGAAGTTCTCGGGGCGCAGATGCTCATTGAAGAAGTGGATCGTGAATATAAATCCGGTTGCAAGTAGTGCTTCCTCGCTGTGGATAATATGAGCAGCATTGATCGCCCATCCGGGGAGGATGTTCGTGAAAAACTCAGGGAACCATAGAGTCAAGCCGGACACGCCGATAATTGCTACACCCCAGAAAACCGCGAGGTAATCAAATTTTTCCCAATATGCCCATTTGCCGAATTGAGGTTTTTTAGCCATTCCGAGGAAATATCCAATATGCTGAATAAAATCCTTCGCATCATGAAGCTGTGGCGTGAGGCTATCTCTACCCCAGAACATTTTTTTCAGGGTAATGTGCTTATTTTTCAACTGGTATATCAGTTGACTGATATGCAGTGTGAAGTAGAGGAGCGTCAACACTGCACCAATTCTATGCAGGATAGCCATAGTGCGCAAATCAATAAGGTTAGTTGCCATCCAGTGAGCGGCAGCAGATTGACTGTATTTTAACGGCAACCCAGTTAAAGCGAGCGTCAGGAAGCTGATTATCACAATAACATGCAACCACCTGTCATAGAGGTTGAACCGGATATATCGCACTTTTTTACTTTCTTTATCAACCTTACGGGGTCCATGCTTTATCCTGTCGACAATCGCTCTTCCAAACCACAGGAGACTGTGAATTCCAAACACCGACAGGGTTATCCCGAGCAGCCAGACCATAAAATGATGAATGATGCTCAAGATGAGGTTCTCTTCCTGAAACATCGGATCGTAGTGCTGGAGCATCCCAACGAAATTTTCATTAGCATCTTCATGGCACCTGCTGCAGGTTTCGATGATGTGCTGACGAGAAATGGTTGACGCGGGATTGTCTGAAGGCAGAATCAGGTGATTGTCATGACATGAGGTACAGGTTGCGAATTCTTTCCCTTGATAACCGAGTGAATAATTCTGACCATGATAGGTTCCTAAGTATCCTGAAATTACATTTGGGTTTAGCTGGAACTTCAGCGACACGTCGTAATCACCGTGACATGATGCGCACAGTGAGATTACCGTTTGTCCGTCAAACTTGCTGCTGATACGCTCAACTTCACGTTCACCGTGGCATGTCACGCAGGTTGGGGCTTCCGGATGTCCCTTGCGATTGGAGATGCCATGTGCGCTACGTTCATAATCACGATTTTGTTCAGGGTGACAGTTCTTGCAGCTCATTTGCTCTTGAGCCGTTTCGAGATGATCGGCATCTGAAATAGCCCAGTGATAGAGGTGACATTGGGTACAGTTGGCTGCATCGCCATTATTCCGAACAGTCATTATCTTGCCGTGAGCAAGATTTTCCTTTTTATGACGTGTTTCACCATGACAACGGTTACATGTATTTGGCAGATTTTCGTTGAATATCGTGCTCTCAACGCGTTCCATTTCAGTATGGTGTCCCGTATGGCAGGCGACGCAGGTCATCAATCTGTCATCGACATCGGCTTTGCGGTGAATGGTTGAATTGTGTCCGGGGTGACAACGGTCGCAGGTGGCATCGAGTTTGTCGATATGAACCGGTGATTTTGGATCCTCAGTAGCATACAATTCGTGAATACCATGGCAATCCGTACAAATCGGTGCCTTTACATTACCTTCTTTAACTTCATTATAATGCTTGGAATCAATGTAATTGTCCGACTGTTTTTGATGGCATGTCAAGCACTTAGCAACAGTGAACATCCGCCAGTCCGCAGGGAGCATGTCAGCACCTTCGCCTTTTGTATGGGCGGAGTGACAACTCGTGCAGTTTATTCCGTTTTTACTTCCACCGGCTGGTCCAGTGAAATGGATGGATTTTTCAAATTGTTTTCTCTGCTCACTATGGCAGATCCCACAGACTGTTCGAGTATCTGCTTCTGTTGTGATTTCATGTGTTCCATGACATTGTGTACAGCCGGGGATACTCGTAAATCCCCTCTTAGCGAGGTGATCATAGAATCCAGACATATAAACATCAAAAGCATCCTCATGGCATTCTGAACAATTGACTGGCGGGATTCTTTCCGGGTGTGGAAAATCGTCAAATCCATCAAGAGTAGTGTGACAGTCCGTGCACGAAAAACCCTCATGAACTGAATGTCCCAGCATTTCCTGATTTGCAAAAAGAGAAGTTTCTATCCCGCGAACCGTTCTGGTCATACTCTCGTCATCATGACAAGCCTCGCACATATCATCCTGTGCGAAACACAGCCCAGTAATCAATAGCAGGATTACGGATAGAATAAAAAAGGTTTGTAAAACTCGCAAATTAAAAACCTGTTAAACTTAAAAAAAACTTATGTGGATTCCGGTTTCTTATTTTGATATGAATCCGGATGTAAATTGCACTGGAATTTCAATTAACCCCTATTGCAAAGGCACAAAAGTTAGAGTTGGTAAATTCTTTGTAACCGAAATTTAGCTTGGAAGCGGTACAAAGTCAAGGTTTGATTACTCGTATTGTGAAATGTAACTCAATATCATTATAATTGCTGCAATGTCTATATTTTGGAGTATAGATTGAAGCATGGGTTATATGAACAAAATTTGTTACTACATTGTGAAGGCCTGTTATCCCAATATTTACTGTCACTTTAAATTGGAACAAAGATTTTATATATTATGTTAAGTAAAAGGATTCATGGAACGGCAGAAAGTCTTCAGCCTGCACAATACAAGCTCACAATTGGTATTTAGCGAGTTTGGAACACCTCAAAGATACCAATCCATAAAGAGAATTTGGTTTATGATGAGAATATCCTGTGTTATGATTTATGTTTTAACCGTCGTTTTCCTGTGTGTTAACGTGTCAATTGCTCAACCCGACATCAGTCAGGAAAGTACCTACGGAACTGACCGAGGAGAAACCTGTATGGATCATATCCAGACTGCAGATGGTGGCTTTGTGTTTATTGGTCAGTCGAGTAATCCCAATAATGGTGAAAGCCAGATGGTGGCAGTAAAAGTTGACGCTGATGGTGAGCAAACCTGGTTACAGACATACGGTGGGGAAGACGGTGAACAGGGGGATGCAATCCTGCAGTTAGAGGACGGCGGGTATGCTCTGGCAGGCAACACATGGTCATATGGAGAGGGTTGGGAAGACTGTTGGCTGGTAAGGGTCAATGCTGATGGAGAGGAATTATGGTCACAGACTTATGGAGGTGACCGTCCCGATGCTCTTTTCTCAATCCTGCCTATGGATGATGGCGGTTTTTCGCTTTGCGGATTCACCTGGTCATTTGGTGCGGGGGAAAAGGATTATTACCTGATTAGAACCAATGCGGATGGCAACGCTGTCTGGACCAGGACTTATGGAGGGGAGGAGTTTGACTACGCCCGTGACCATGTGAGGACAGCGGATGGTGGCTTCGCTATAGGCGGCTACACAACCTCCTTTGGTGGTGAAGAGAAGAATATGGGATTGTGTAAGGTTGATGAAAACGGTGAGTTGGAATGGTGGCAGGCTTTTGGTGGTGATGGAAATGATGATTGTTTTTCATTGATTCAATCTACTGACAATGGCTATGTTTTAGCAGGTTATACAGAGCCCGAGGAAATTGGTTTCTGGGATATTTTTATTTTGAAAACCGATTCCGAGGGTGAGGAAGAATGGTCAGTAACTGTCAATATGGAAGACAATGAGATGTTGACGGATATCATACAACTGGATGATGAGGGCTATCTGGCAACAGGTTATGTGATTTCGAATGAAGATGGTGGAGCAGATTGCTATTTCATCCGGCTTGACAGAAATGGAGAAGTTAAATGGGAAATGCTTTACGGGCACGAATATGCCGATGAATGCCACTCTGTTATCGTTACACCTGAGGGATATTCATTTGCAGGATTCAGTGTTTCTGTAGAGGATATGGATCTTAATATGTGGCATATACAGACTGAAGTTGATCCATTTGGGCAGTTTGCTATTCCTCTGGGTCAAGGTTGGAATTTGATTTCCTCACCGAAACCACCTCCTGAACCCAATATGGAGTCTGTGTGGGGTGATATTGTAGACCGCGAAAATCTTCTTTTAACCAAAAACCATCAAGGGCAGTTTTTCCTTCCAAGCCACAACTTCAACAATATGGCTGATTGGGATGTGCGTTTTGGTTATTTTGCCAATCTTGCTACTGCTGATACACTTGCAATAATTTCTGAGACGGTGCCAGAAAATACTCCAATCCATCTTCGTCAGGGGTGGTCAATTGTTTCATATCTCCCCAGTCAAACAATTGATGCCAGGCAAGCATTTGAATCAATAGCGGATCAACTATTACTGGCAAAGGATGGCAATGGTCGTTTTTACTCACCTCAAAACGATTTTTCAAATATGCAACCACTAAGACAGGGACTTGGTTATCAGGTTAAATCTTCTGATGTAGTAGAATTGATTTGGATGCAGCAGGATGACGAATAGCCACGTTAGAATCCGATGATTTCCTGTAACATTTCCTTGACAACGTCAGAATAATTACCTAACTTCAAATTATTCAATTAGAAATATTATTTCGTGAAAAATAAACCAGTACATAGATTCCGCTAGTTTGACATTGGATAACACAATCACGTTAAACGTGTTGTCCCGCTCTCTTCAGAGGAGGTGCTAAATTGTTCACCACTCACACCTGTGTTTTTTCAAGTATTTATCCCACAACTCCGCTCACAAGAAAGATCCACACGATTATTTTCTTTATACTGATATGTACAATATTGGCAACGATGCTTCACGCCCAACCAAACAACGTATGGATGCATTTCTACGATAACAACGGTAATGCAAACTATTTTTACGATGTCTTCGCAACCACTAACGGTGGTTATGCAATGTGTGGATTTACCCCTGCTGAACAGGGTAATAGCGCATACTGGCTTGTCAGTGTTGATGAAAACGGTGATGAAATTTGGCAGCGAACCTACTCACATGAGAGATTTCCCGACATTAATAATTGGTGTTATTCGCTTATTCAAGACGATAATGGGGGATTTTTGATAGGGGGGAGAGTCAGAGACCAAGAAAATCTGAAACATTTCTCAGTGCTCAGAACTGAGCCTGATGGCAACATGATGTGGTGGCGAGAATATGGAGAACCAGGATGGGCCGCTGAATGTTGGGCGGTGATAGAGCTTAAAACCAGTGAGTTCGTTGCAGTTGGCCGAAATGGGAATTTTGACGCATATGCAATTATGCTCAATGATGATGGTGATGTCTTGTGGGAACAAACATATCAGGATCTGGGCAAGTGGTTCCGGTCATTGCGAGAAGTCGCTGGTGGTTTGCTCCTTGTTGGTTGGGATAATGAGCACCGTGGTTGGATATTGAAAACAAACTTTGAGGGAGAGGTTCTTTGGTCACAATCCTACCAATCCGGTCAATTGATGTCACTCATCTCCTGCCGGGAAGGTGGTTTTGCTGCAAGTGGTCACATTACGGGAGATCAAAATGGCTGGTATTTGTTAAGGGTGGATGAGGATGGAAATGAAATCTGGTCAAGTACTTATGATTTCGTTGGCAATGAATGGAGCAATTGTGTTACTCAAATGTGGGACAATGGTTTTACTTTAGTTGGTGAAGCTCAAGAAGATAATGAATCCAGAGTCCTTCGAACCGACGTGGCAGGAAACGAAGTGTGGCGCAGGTCTGATGGTAATGAAGAGGAAATGGTTTGGGGGGGATATAAAGCAGTAGTGGTTGGACATGATGGAATGGCATTAGCAGTTGGAACAGGTTTACGAAGATTGGATGACAATAGAGTAGATGGTGTTTTAACAAAGATAATGTTAGAGGTATTTCCTCCAGAAATCATTTTCCACGTACCGGAAGACATCGAGTTGAATGTCTTGCAGGGTGACACCATTCAATTTGCAGTTCAGGCGGAAGATATGCAGGATGATTCATTATCATACTTCTGGATACTTGACGACGATACAGTTGCAACCGATACCACTACAATGATAATTTTTGAAGAGCTTGGTGATCACAGAGTTGAGTGCTTTGTTTCCGAGGGAGAACTTGCAGACTCCGTGCTATGGTTGGTACACGTCAATGAATTTTTCATCCGCAACTATGAACCGGACAGTCTTGAATTGACCATTCAGAGGGGAACTGAAATAGATTTCGGAATTGATATAGCAGCAATTGAGGAAATCGAGGTTGAAAACACCTGGATAATAACACATCGCAACCAACAGCAGGAGGAAATCGGGAATGAGGGTGAGGTTACGGTGATGTTTGATCAGTCTGGTAGACATCTACTTCAAGCACAAGTATCGTATGAAGATGCAACGGATGAGGTGAGCTGGATTATCAGCGTTCGCTCGGCTATCTGGTCGTGGTGGCCGTCTGAGCTTGAATTGTCGGCTTATGTTGATTCTACGTTTGAGTTCGTCATTACTCCGTTCAATGAAGAATCGGATTCGCTCGAATATGCGTGGTTGCTGGATAATGAACCTATGGAGAGTGACAGTGCATCAATTAGGTTGACCTTCCCTGAGACCGGACAAAGAGAAGTTACATCCATTGTTCATGATGGCATAGAAGCTGATACAATCCTCTGGTCAGTCAATGTGGAGGAGTGGTCATTCACAGCAGATGACTCGGATTTCGCAGATTTGCCGGTTACAGCACAACTGTACCCGGGGGTTCCTAATCCATTTAATTCATCGGTTAGGTTATCGATGTATTTGCCAAGAGCAGAACATGTTCTGCTCTCGGTGTTTGATGTTAATGGGCGAGAGGTGTTGCGGTTGGTTGATGGGGATTTTGGGGCGGGAAGTCAGACTTTTGTCTGGAATGGAGGTGGTTTCCCGGCGGGGGTTTATTTCCTGCAATTCTATGCGGGGGAGATTGAAACAACTCAGAAAATTTTGTTAGTTAAATAAGTAATCAAATTCAGGAATTCCCGTCATGCGACGAAAATGTTTGATTTTACTTCTGCTGATATTAATCACACTGCCAATTTATGCGCAACCTGGAGTTGCATGGGAGCGATTATATGGCAACGATGAAAGGGAAAGATTCTATGCCCACATCAGAACCGAGGACGGTGGTTGGGCTTTCACTGGTTTACGCTCGCATAGAATCAGAATGCTGTATTTGGTCAAGACAGATGAGATGGGGGAGGTGGAATTTGAAGTTACTCTCGGTGATGAGGGAGATGGTTGTACTGGTTGGGATCTGAGCCAGACCGAAGACGGCGGGTATTTGGTCGGTGGTGATTGGAATGCAAACAATGGGTCCGGCGCATTTGGAGCATTACGTACGGATGTGAATGGTGATTTATTATGGGAAAGAAGTTATGGAGAATCTCCCAGATCCAGATGCTATGCAGTAATTGGCAGCAGCAACGACGAGTTTTATCTAGCAGGTTACGCTCAAGCAGAAGAGAACGGCCTCCAGGGCTATGTTGTTAAAATCGATGCGAATGGTGATGTTATTTGGGAAAGGTTTTATGGTGGTGTTAGAGAGGAGAAGTTCTGGGACATCGATGCTGCAGATTTTGGATATGTCCTCTGCGGTAGTTCGAGCAGTGCTGGAGGAGAAGATAATGACTTCTGGTTTGTGCGCATCAATCCTGACGGTGATGAGTTACAATCAGAAACGTACGGTAATGAGTTAAATGAAACTGCCTATGCGATCAAACAATACCCCGGTCAGGGAGGATGGGCGTTGTCAGGACAAAGTGGTCCTGGCTGGCCTGATTATTATGCTGCCCTGCTTCGCATAAATCGAGATGGTATTCAGCAGTGGTTTACTGACTACGAGAATGATGAAGTGTTTACAGTCGCCTATGATTTTGTTATTATGCCAGATGGTGGGATAACAGCTGTCGGATATGGTCATGAACAAAATATTTATCTCGGTTACTGTTTTGGCACAGACAATGCCGGAAACATGATGTGGGAACGTCTGGACGACGTTTGGGAAGGGAACGCCGATTTTCAGACGGCAGTGCTCGATGACGACGGTGGAGTTACTATCGCAGGTAGAGCTAAAGTTTTTTCAGAGGTAGGTACCGATCTAAATGGCTGGTTTCTCAAATTGGCGGCGGCTGATCAACCACCAATGTTATTGGATAAAACACCTTCTGATTCTGTAGTGCGCCTGTCACCCGGTGCTGAAGAGACCTTTTCTGTGATAGCACTGGATCCTGAAGGTGTCGATCTCCTTTATCGTTGGGTGTCTGATGGGGACACATTGGGAGAGGAGGACAGTCTCGTCCTCGATTTCCCCGAACTTGACACTCTGGGCTTGTCAGTATTTATCTCCGATCGTACCTGGACAATCTCAACGGGCTGGGAGATCCTAGTTGTACCACTAATTTTTGACTGGCTCCCTGAGGATTCCGAGTTGCAGGTTGAAATCAATAGTGTCATTAATTTCAATGTTGAAGCCGGATTGCCCGATGACACGACCTTGACCTTTCAATGGAGACTGGATGAGGAAATTGTTTGTGAAATCAATGAATTTTCTAGTATTTTCCAGGAGCTGGGTTTGTTCGATCTGACAGCTACTGTCCAGGCACGGGATGTAGTGGATTCAATCGCGTGGGAGATAGAGGTTGTCGATCCGGATATTGTTCGAGAAACGGTACCATCTTTTTCTAAAAGCAAATTGTACGAACCTGTTCCCAATCCGTTTAATTCATCGGTCAAATTGTCAATGTATTTGCCAAAAACTGAACACGTTCTGCTCTCGGTGTTTGATGTTAATGGGCGGGAAGTTTCGCGGTTGGTTGATGGTGATCTTACGGCTGGGAGTCAGACGTTTGTTTGGTATGCTGGTGAATTTCCGGCTGGGGTTTATGTTGTGAGGATGATGGCTGAATCCGGCTCGGAAATACGGAAGGTTGTTTTGGTTCGTTAAGGAGAATCCGGGATATTCGATAATTATTGGGAGGACGGGCACATGCGATGTGCCTCTACTTTATTAGAGCGGCTTTAATAAAAAATTCATCCTGTCCAGATTGCAGCTTCACAAAATAGATTCCAGTCGAAGCATTTTTGGCGTTCCAGACACAATTATGTTGACCGGTGCTAAGGGTGTTGTCTAAAATGGAGTTGACTTCTCTTCCGGAAATGTCATACACAGTTGCGGTTATTTTGCTTGCCTTTGTGAGTTCAAATGTTATTCGAAGATTATTGTTAAAGGGGTTCGGGAAGGAAGAGACGAGGTTAATTGTCTCTGGATAGTCATTTTTGGGATCAATACTCACCTTCAGGAAGTCATCTGATCGATAAATCAAATCTCCCACATCAATTGAGAAATCTACATTGCTTGGTTGCCATTCCGAATCGAGTAAAACTAATTCGAGCTCACAATCCAGAATCGCGCCATCTATCTGCGAGGAAGCCTGATCGTCTCCCCAGATTGCTATTCCACAATATTTCTGTCCGTCCAATACACCAGCACCGACACATAAATCACCCGCAAATACCCCAATTTCACCAGTGATTCCATATTGATTCTCGACCAGCAGACTCATGTTCGCGCCTGTTCGGCTCCGAAACTCAAAATTCCCAGGTGTTGATTTTGAATTACATGTTGCTGCAATACGCTCTCCGTTTTCCCAGCTCCAGATTAGTCCGACATCTTCTATGACATGAACTTGATAACCGAGACCAGGGCGGAGTGTCTCCATATTACTGAATTCGAGAGCTGGATAGTAAAAGTTACCATTTTGGTCTTTAGCCATTGATAAAAATTCGACAATACTCCCAAATGCAATTTCAGCCTCGGTTTCTACACGAGGATAATAGGAAACTCCGCTCCAACCTGCTTGAAGTGGTATTTCTGTCTCAGGATCAACTGGAATGCCAATCATTTCGAAGCTGAATTCTTCCAGCATGTCAACCCAATAGGCTTGTGATACATCCCAGTTTCCGATGCCGTTATGACCAAATTGTGGTACATAAAAATCACCGTTTGCATTTTTGCAGAGTTGGAGCATACTTCTCAGGTTTGCCTGATTGAATATGTCATCGACGTTTGGTTCAAAGGGATTTATGTAAGATGATACTATTGACCAGCCTTCTCTACACTGGATTATCTGTCTGGCATTATCATCACTGATTTCAAAAGAGAAAAGTCCATTCGGACCAGCAGGACGGCATCCCGCAAATATCGTATTATTGAGAATGGCGACACCTTCAAATCCGATTTGGTTTTCGTCATTCTCCAGGTCAATATCCATGTTATACCACCCGGTTATTTCGGGCTCGAATGGCTCAGACAGATCAAGAAGTACAATTGAATTCACAAGCGAAACAACAGCCCGATTGTTTTCAAAGTCCATTCTCCGGGCACCATGTTCAAGCTGGAAAGTTTGAACGGGTTCAGGAGCTTCAATGTCTGAGATGTCGATAATTTCTAGTCCATCCGGAACTGGCACATAAGCCGCATTTTCGTGTAAATAGACCCTTTCTCCCCTAATTTCGATTTCAGAAATCAGATCTATCTGGTCAACCTCGTCGCCGATGATAAAAATCCTGAACATGCCGTTACCTGCACAGTAAAGGACACCCTCACGAAATGCACCATCAGCAGTTAATGGTTGATCGGTATCTCCAACAAGTTCAACATTCCCATCACCGTCAATGCCCATTATTTGCCAGATTTCTCCCGATTCTATTGCAAGATGGTTATTGATCTCAAGAATGCCGGCATCTCCGGGGTTTCCAAGATTTTGCTCCCACTGACGAACCAGACTCCCGTCTTCAGCAACAGTGAAAACGGTCACCCACTGTCCCATCCAACTCTGGCTAATTGCAATCCAATTGGTACCTGTACAACTATAAACATTAAATCCGCGGGTTCCATGATTTGCATGGTAGGCGGGATGAGGACTTCTGGGTATCCCATTTTGATCGAAGCTAAAAGGAGCAGTTTTATATCTGTCCCGAATAATGAGATTGTCATCTCGTTTGATGATTTGTTCTGCGCCAAAAGGTGGGTAATATCGATTCACAACCGTTAGGGCGTCTTCTCCTTCGGGAATTAGGTGAAAAATGGCATCGGGCAGATTACCCGATCTTACATAAATGTCCTCTTCAAAAATCCTGATGGAGTTGCCACCCATCCGACTCCAGCCAACTTCATTGGTATTTATTGATCTAATCTCAACTGGATCATCCGGGTCTTCAACATTGTAGAGAACGACATTATCCCAACGTAAATGTGAAACTGCTAAAAGTCCTGGTGCACCAGATAGTACATATGCATGATCATTTTCTTCAATGGTGGCATTTTCAACTGGGTCCTCCGGATCATTGCAATCAGTCAACTTCACTCCGAGTTCATTTCTTATCAAATCACCTGATGCCAGAATGTCGCCACACCAGGTTAAGAAATACGGGACGTATTCAAAAAGGACTGAGGATCTTTGGGGATTTTCAATATCGGAAAGATCATATAAAATGAGACCTATTTCTTCATTTCCGATGACGAGTTTATTATCTCCGAGTGAAAATCTTGCAAATTGTCCATCTATTGTACTTCGGAGAATGAGATTGTTGTCTTCATTAAGTTCATATAATCCTATCCTGTCAGGATTTTCTTCACCTATCGGACAACTATAAGTAAGAACAATATTCTCGTTTAACTGAACTTGCTGATGGGTGCGATCATCCTGTATCAATTGAATCAGTCGAGGGGCAGGTTCGTTACTGGAGAGAACTCCTAAACCATTTTCAAATCCAATGATTGCAACTTCCTCGTTGCATTCAAGAGCGAGCAAGCGTTCATCTGGTTGGCAAACAAACATACCCGTTGCTTGAAAACCGTCTGAATTATCTTCGACGAGTCTCTCAATCTTGGTTTCATCACCATACAGGATTGTGCCGGGATGAGCCCCAAAGAGAAAAGGTTCGGTATTTATTAAATTACCAGGACAGGCAGAGCGGTGTGATAGCTCAATGTTTAATGCTTCTTGTGCACGCGAGTCAAAACGAGGGGCAAAAACAGAGAAGACAATAAACGCGAAAATAATGCAGGTTCGAGCCTTATGTTGCGGGTAAAAGCTCATATTTTACACCATCATCCTGATTAGACAACCCTGTTCCGGTAGTACGCAATTAATTCCAATCACAATGTCAGAATCCCGTGAATATGCAATCCTGCAGCAGGAGCAAATCCTGTTACGCGTAGCATAATTCATGATGTATTCTTATTTGTGATTTTGGAAATATAGAATTTCAAACATACCGGAGATTTTTTAGTTTCGCATTGCTGCAAATAATCAAAGGATGGATATCAGCAAACTAATCTACATTCGGCAATATATTCCCGGAGAAAGAGAAAGTCAAGGATTTATCTCAAAGTAAATAAAAACTGAAAGATAGTTTTAGAGGTTGACCAGCGAATCTCAGAGTTATTGTGTATTCGTATAAACTCGTAAGTATGTGTATGTTATTAAAGGATAAAAGTTTTGTTCAGAGTTTCTATATTTCAATTGCAGATGCAGTGGGGGCGATTTGAAGAATTTCGGATCTACCGGGAAATGCCATATTAAAACTCGCTTTAACCCAATGTGGTCGGTTTGTACGGGGGCTAAGATGTCCCATAAATATCCGGGAGAATTTGTCTAATCCTATTTCGCGAATAATGTCGATCGTTTGTTCGTTGCTGAGGTGGGTACGTCTGATCCTCTCTTTTTGCCAGTTTGGATATCCCATATACTCATTCAATCCATCAGGATCATAGTTGCTTTCTATAAAAAGAACATCTGCATTCTCAATATATCTGCGGGTTGTCTCTGTAATCATACCTGTGTCAGTTAAATAACACAGGTGGGTCAAATCTTCATCGGTGACAAAAAATCCATAAGCATTTGCAGTATCATGAACGACATTGAATGCTCTGACTTCAAAGTCACCAACAAACACGGGTTTTTCATTATCAATCAGTTGGTGATTTACGTTCTTCAATTGGTGTTGACATGATTGGTAAGATTTTTCATTGATATATACTGGTACATCACGATATTTTCTTCCGAAAGGACCAATTCCCCGAATGTGATCCCCATGTTCGTGAGTTACAAACACTGCATCAATTTGACTGACGGTTTCAAGCCCCAATTTGGCGGTAAGGGCCTTTAAACTAATCCCACAATCTATGAGGATATGGGTATTTTCATTACTGATCAGAGTCGAATTCCCTTCAGAGGAAGATGCGACGGAGTGGATTTGCATTTAGATGTCCTGGGTTTTTAGAGGCGTCGCCATGTGTCCCCACATGGCAAAAACAAGGACCTTAATTATAGTATGGATTTTGAGGTATTTCAATGGAGGGGGGTGAATAGGGAAAATGAGCTCGATAAACATAAACCCAAAGTGGATTAATTTTAGTGCATACATGATAAATTTGAAAATAACAGGTATCAGGCAAACTGAAATGGAGTCAGGAAAGAAAAAAACTGGCAGACGAAGGGGAACGCCTGCCAGCACTGCAAGTTGGCAGACGAGACGGTTGTCTGCCAGGATGATGAATTGCCATCTCGATATGATCGGAATGACAGTTCGAGAAAAGTCTAATAATTAAAGCTTACCCACACTTCGAATAACCACAGCTTCTACAGTTTAAACAGCCTTCTTCAAAGGAGAGTGGAGCAAATCCGCATTCCGGACATTCCTGTTGAACCCGGCCACCAAGCATGTAGATTGGCCCATTCTCCGAATCTTTGGATTCATCGACGAATGCGATTGGTTTGCCGGATGGCTCATCATTAATCATATCATCAAGTGGCAATTCTGCCTGTTGATGTTCACGATCATTCAGGAATCGTTCAAGTGAACGACCTATTCCATCAGGTGTTGAACGGATCAGGTCTCCATCATGCCAGACTGGATTTGTACCGGTGATACCTTTGAGTTGTTTGACAATCGCGCGCGGATCAATTCCAGCTCTCAATGCCAGAGATATCAATCTTCCAATAGCTTCAGACTGTGCGGCAGCATTACCACCGGACTTTCCGATTGAAGCGAAGACCTCACACAACCCGTGCTCATCTTCATTGATTGTTACGTAAAGGGTTCCCTCACCAGTCTCTATCTGTTCGGTGTAACCACGTGTGACCCGCGGACGTTTGCGGGGTTTCAATGAGCCCGGAGGTTTACGAACAGTACCATTAATCTTCGGCAACATCGTTGTCTGGGTAGGGAGCTCCATTTTCACCTGTTTTCCTTGATTTATGTCTGCTTTATCTGATTTGTTTATTTCTTGCGGATTTTCCGAGTTGTCACTCTTCAGAGAGTCGCCGACGTTCATAACCTGTACATCTCTACTTCCGTCACGATATATGGTCATACCTTTACATTTTAAGTCCCATGCGGACAGGAAGGAATCTTTTATATCCTGAACAGTAGCAGTGTTTGGGAAATTGATTGTCTTCGAAACAGCATTGTCTGTGTATTCTTGAAATGCGGCCTGCATCCGAATATGCCAATCAGGAGAAATGTCGTGTGCAGTCTTAAACACTCGTTTTACATCTTCAGGGACCTCTTCCAAGTCGGAAAGATGATCTCCATCTGCAATTTTGTCCATTAGTTCCTGGCTGTACCATCCACCATCGCGAGCCGCTTCCTCAAATCTTTGATTGACATAAAGAAGCCTATCATCATCCATAACTCGCTTGACGTAGCAGATCGCGAAATTGGGTTCAATACCTCCGGAAACATCTGCGATCATGGAAATTGTTCCAGTCGGAGCAATTGTCGTCACAGTTGAATTGCGAGACGGTTTCTCAAGTGTTGATAACCCAAAATTAGGGAATGTACCTCTTTCAACAGATAGTTCATTCGACATCTGTCTGCCTTCTTCCTGAATGAACTTCATTACTTTGCGGGCCATTTCCAATCCATCTTCAGAATCATAGGGTATTTTCAGAGCATACAGCATATCCGCAAATCCCATTAGTCCGAGTCCAATTCGACGATTACCATATGTCATTTCGCGAATCTTTTCGAGCGGATACTTGTTCAGGTCAATAATATTATCCAGAAAACGAACTGCATGACGTATTGCAAGCTTCAATCTTGTCCAGTTTATCTCAAGGTCATCAGTTAACATGTTGTTCAGGTTCACTGAACCGAGGTTACATGACTCGTAAGGAAGCAAAGGTTGTTCACCGCAAGGATTGGTTGCTTCGACTGCACCGAGCTTGGGTGTTACCTCATGTCGATTTATCTCATCGATGAATACCATGCCCGGATCGCCATTGAACCATGCGTTATTTGCAATGAGATCATAGGTTTCTCTGGCGTCCAATTGCCCAACTACATCTCCATTGTGGGGTGAGATAAGGTCAAAAGGTTCACCTTTCTTTACTGCCTCCATAAAAGCATCAGTTATTGCCACGGAGATATTAAAGTTGGTGATTGAAACCATATCTTTTTTGCATTCAATGAATTCGAGAATATCGGGATGATCAATTCTCAAAATCCCCATGTTGGCTCCGCGCCTCGTACCACCTTGCTTTATTGTTTCTGTAGCGGCGTTAAATACCCACATAAAAGAAACAGGTCCGGATGCTGTGCCGGCAGTAGATGCAACATGTGAAGACTTCGGTCTGATTCGCGAGAAACTGAATCCGGTCCCTCCGCCACTTTTGTGAACCATCGCAGCATTTTTTACAGCGTCAAAAATTCCTTCCATAGAATCATCGACAGGTAACACAAAACAAGCACTGAGCTGACCGAGCTTCCGGCCGGCGTTCATTAAAGTGGGGCTGTTTGGTACAAAATCAAATCTGGAGATAGTCTCGTACAATTCCCGTGCGAACATATCCACATCAGCTTCGGGATTGTATTTAGTCTCATTAGATGCGATAGTTCTTGCAACGCGCCAGAACATTTCCCTTGGTTCTTCTGTAGGATTGCCGGAGCTATCCTTTTTCAGATATCGCCGTTTAAGGATAGTGATTGCATTTTCCGAGAGCATTGGATCCGGAAGATCATCAGGGATGGTTCTGGGAGCTTTGGTCCCTTTTCTCTCGATTTGTTTGTCAGGTTGTGTGGTTTTTTCGTCTTTTTTACACTCTGATGATGCGGTTGTCGGGTCGAGTGTCTTCAAATCTTCCGTAGAGATGTTTTTTTCTGGCATTTGGTTCAATGTTTTATGTTGGTTTGGGGTGTAGTTCTTAAGTTCTAATCGCGGCCGGTGAGGACATCAATGGGGTAAATTCCGCGTATCTTTTTTCGCTTCAATGTAGCGATGATAAATATAGGTGGTGGTTATCAGTTTGTCAAGAGAAAAATGAAGATTTATACTAAATGTGGTATGAACGTATGTTCACCACACAAAGGATTGATGTTCGAAGCTGTTTTAAATGTTGTTTTTTAGGTTATTTAATAAGTTCATTTTTGTTTTATGAATTTCGGAAAGAACTAAAAAAAATTTCTTAGACCCAAAAATGTGATGCAAATCATTTGTGTAATAAAAAGGGGCGATTCTAATTTAGAATCGCCCCGGGTGAAGAGGAGGAGTCTGGAGCTTTTCAACTCCATTAAATAATACGACTGTCTGATTATTTCTATTTGTGTTTTTTTTTCCTATAGTATAACTTGTTCTTCGGACAAGAAATCCGAATCGATAAATGCACCAGCAGAAAACGTCGCATCCTGTTTCGTAATTAGCAAAACAGGTTCATACATGTTGACATCGTAAGAAAAGTTTGTTATACTTTACTTGCTTTAAGCAAAACCCGCATTATCGGATGTGAAAGGCGGCGTAGCCAAGAGGCTAAGGCGGAGGTCTGCAAAACCTCTATTCATCGGTTCGAGTCCGATCGCCGCCTCCAGCCTTGTCGAAGGTAAAGTCCCGCCGGGGTGGTGGAATAGGTAGACACAAGGGACTTAAAATCCCTCGGCCTTCTTGGCCGTGCCGGTTCGATTCCGGCCCTCGGCACGAGGTATGGTGTTGTAGTGCAGAAGTGTTGAAGTGTTGAGGTATTTGGAGTACTAATGAATTGGTGTGGAATGTGTTGATAATATACGCAGCATCACCACAACACCACAATACCGCTGTACCACAAGACGAGTAAGGGCGATTAGCTCAGCAGGTTAGAGTGCTTGCGTGACATGCAAGAGGTCACTGGTTCGATTCCAGTATCGCCCACAATTTTTAAGAACTAACTGCAAGCCTGTTTTACATTAATTTGTGCATCAGATCAGGCTTAATCGAAGAACGGAGTAAAAGAAGAAGTGTTCGGATTTGTCTGATAAAACCATCGACATAAATTTAGATGCTCAAGTAGACGCCGGATTAAAAGCCGGCGTTTCTCTTCAGGATGCGCTCGGTGAGATACCAAAAGGTGTCATCGGTGCTTTCTATATGGGAAGACATTTTGGGCTTGAAGACATAGTCTTTGAATCTGGTGAATATAAGCTCCTGAAAGTGAATTCACCAGAATCTATGAACATCTTCTGGCATTCGGCAGCGCATTTACTCGCTCAGGCGGTTAAAAAGCTCTACCCACATGCCAAACTGGGCATTGGACCGGCGATAAAGAATGGTTTTTATTACGACTTTGATTTCGGAACACCAATTTCAGCCGATGAGCTTGATGCAATAGAAGCTGAAATGAAGCGCAATGTTGAAGCTGACTTACCAATAGTTCGTCAAGAGTTAAGCCCGGAAGAAGCACTTGGATTTTTCAATACCGAAGGGCAGACATATAAAGTTGAATTGATTGAAGAGCTAGCCGAGCAGATTTCGACATACTCTCAGGGAGAATTTACCGATCTCTGCCGCGGTCCACATTTGCCTTCAACCGGATATCTTAAATTTTTCAAGCTCACTGCAATCACCGGAGCTTATTGGCGGGGTGATGAACGCAACCCGATGCTTCAACGGATTTATGGTACTGCATATCCGACATCCAAAGAACTGAAAAACCACCTCCGGCGTGTTGAAGAGGCCAAAAAACGGGATCATAGACTGCTCGGAAAGCAGCTTAAACTCTTCAGTTTCCAGCCGGAAGCTCCAGGAGCACCTTTCTGGCACCCACGTGGTCGAGTTATCTGGAATGAAACCCTTTCCTATATAAGGGGCTTGTTGTCGAAGAGAGGCTATGGTGAGGTTGGAACTCCGTTGATAATGACTCAGGATCTCTGGGAAAAATCTGGCCATTGGGACCATTATCATAATAATATGTACTTTACATCTCTTGAAAACAGAGATTATGCCATAAAGCCGATGAATTGCCCGGGTGCGGTGCTGATGTACAAATCCGATCAATGGAGTTATCGAGATTTGCCATTGAGATGGGCTGAAATCGGAATTGTACATAGATATGAAAAATCGGGCACATTGCATGGGCTTTTCAGAGTCCGACACATAACCCAGGATGATGCTCACGTTTTCTGCACTGATGATCAGTTAGTTGATGAGGTTGGCAAGTTAATCAATCTGGTTACAGAAGTACTGAATCACTTTGGAATGACGGATATAGAGGTTGAACTTTCAACTCGACCCAAGGACAGAATTGGTAGTGATGAATTCTGGGATAGAGCCGAACAGGCGCTTGAGGATTCACTTAAAGCAAACGAGACTGAATACTCAGTTAATGAAGGTGAAGGTGCCTTCTATGGTCCGAAAATTGATTTTCATATATTAGATAGTCTGGGACGGAGCTGGCAGCTCAGTACAATTCAACTTGATTTTAATTTCCCGGAACGATTTGATCTCGAGTATATCGGACCAGACAATCAACCACATCGTCCCGTGATGTTACACCGTGCAATATTCGGTTCAATTGAACGATTCATAGGAATCTTAATTGAACATTATGCTGGCGACTTTCCACTGTGGCTGACCCCGGAACAGGCAATCGTTCTGCCAATATCTGAACAACAGGTACAGGCAGCCGAAGATGTCCAGTGCAAATTAATTGATGCTGGGATGCGGTGTGGCATAGACAGTCGAAATGAGAAAATCGGACGTAAAATCCGTGATGCAGAAAAGGGCAAAATCCCGTATATGTTAATCATTGGGCAGCGTGAAGCAGAAGATGGAACGGTTTCATTACGCCGCCGTGGTAAGGGAGACCTTGGGGTTTTATCCTTAGATGAATTGAAAAAAAGTATGGATCAGGAAATCATTGCCGGTAGCTGAAGGCGATCGGATGATTTATAAATAAACGGAGGTGCAGGTTATCTGCAAATTTGAAATTAGTTATTTGAACTCAGAGATTTCGTATGGAGGCCTCTAATAGGAATTAAATCCATACACGAGTCGCGAGATCAAAACAAAGGCTTGCGAATAAACGATGAGATAATTGCCGAAAAGGTACGCCTCATTGGTCCTGATAGCCAGCAAATTGGTGTTGTCAGCGTTAGGGAAGCTCTGGATCTTGCTGAAGAATATAATCTTGACCTGGTCGAGATTGCGCCCACCGCAAAACCACCAGTGTGCAAGGTCATTGATTATGGCAAGTTCAAATACGAACTTAGCAAGAAAGAAAAAGATGCCAGAAAAAAACAGCACACAGTTCAGGTAAAAAAGATCCGAATGTCACCTAATATTGATGACCATGATTTCCGGGTTAAAATTAATATGGCACGGAAATTCATCGAAGAGGGGAATCGGGTTAAAGCAACTCTGTTTATGCGTGGTCGGCAGGTAACTCGCCCCGAACATGCCGAACAGGTTCTGGTGAGGATTGTGGCTGAGCTGGCGGATATCGCTAAAGCTGATGGTACGCCAAAGCTGGAAGGACGCAACAATATGTCACTTCTGCTCGTTTCGAAGAAGTAAACCTGTAGATTTGAACTATACAAATAAAGTCTTTAATTTTTGGTACGATAGATATCTGTGTTGTCACTGATTTGTGAAGGCAAGATAACTCTCAGACGTGCTGGCTAACTTCTCGGCTGCCATGCATGTCGGGTTTTCTCTATATGGCAATTGCCAGGAGAGAACTTTACAACAAACCGTTTTTCGAGCAATAAAATTTGGTTGAGTATACCAGTTTCTCAGTTTGAAAAACATTTTTAAGCTCGATTGGGAAACCTATTGAGCTGTTAAACTAATTGGAAATGAACACTAAAGGTGATTTAAATGCCGAAGATGAAATCAAACCGGGCAGCGAAAAAGAGATTTCGCGTAACCGGAAAAGGTAAGGTGCTGCGCGAACATGCGTATGCAAGTCATAAATTTACATCGAAGTCTCAGGATCGAAAGCGGAAGTTGCGTAAGGCAGGGCAGGTATCAAGTGCTGACATGCCTAAGCTCAAGCGGATGATTCAAATATAATGATTAGGAGATAAAACATGCCAAGATCAAGAAATTTAGCCGCTTCCCATGAAAGGCGCAAGAAGATCCGCAAACTGGCTAAGGGAAATTACGGCTCACGACGCAATCTCCTTAGATCCATGCGAGATACAGTCCGCAGAGCAGGAGCATTTAGTTTCTCGCACAGACGCAAACGTCCCGGTGATTTTCGTCGTCTCTGGATAATGAGAATTAATGCTGCGTGCCGCGAACATGGTTTGAGCTATTCAAAATTCATGCATGGCTTAAAAGAATTGGAAATCAACATAGATCGTAAAATACTTGCCGAGATGGCAGTACTCGATCCGGCTTCCTTTAAAGCTATTGTTGATAAGGTTAATGCCACAATGTAAGTTAATAAGTCGGATTTGTTATATATGTGTTAAAAACGGGCATTAATGCCCGTTTTTAGCTACTATGATAATTCGAATCAAGAATTTCCGGAGACAGTTGGAATGTCAAAATTTGATTTTGATTCCTTGAGGAAAGAGTTAGAAGAAAAAGGCGCAGCAATCAAAAGCCTTGATGAAGCCCAGCATATCAGAAACGAATTTGCGGGGCGCAAAGCAATGACGGCTGCTTCAGGTTCTATCAGTTCAATTAAGGAACCTGCCGAACGAAAAGAATATGGAAAAGCTTTTGGCGCATATAAAGCATTTGCCGTTCAATTTACAGATGAACTGTTACAACAGTTTGAACGTCGTGCAAAACAGCAAAGCCTTGACCTGACTCTTCCCGGTAGCCGTTTCCATTCGGGATCCCTGCATCCACTAACCCAGGTGCAAAATGAAGTTATAGATGTGTTTCGAGGAATGGGTTTTTCCGTTGAAACCGGTCCGGAAGTTGAGTCAGTTTTCTATAATTTCGATGCGCTCAATACTCCTGAATGGCATCCTGCACGAGATCTTAGTGACACTTTTTATGTGGATATGAAAGGTGAGGATCGGTTGAACTGGGTGCTAAGAACTGAAACATCCCCGGTGCAAATCAGGGTAATGCAAACCAAAAAGCCACCGATACGCATAATTGCTCCCGGCAGAGTTTATCGCAGTGATAAACCAGATGCAACTCACACACCAATCTTCAGTCAGGTTGAAGGTTTGTATGTTGATGAAGGCGTCAGTTTTGCTGACCTGAAAGGAACGGTACTCGCATTTTATCGAGCAATGTTTGGTTCGGATATAAAAACCCGATTCCGTCCTCATTTTTTCCCATTCACCGAGCCTTCTGCTGAGGTAGACATGTCATGCATCTTCTGTGGAGCGAAGGGCTGTCGAGTTTGCAAGCATTCGGGATGGCTTGAAATGGGTGGTTCGGGAATGGTCGACCCAAAAGTTTTAGATGTGGTTGGCATAGATTCAGAAAAATACACCGGATGGGCCTTCGGGCTTGGGATTGAACGCATTGCAATGCTGAAATTTGGTGTTAATGATCTTAGATTGTTTTATGAAAATGATGTCCGTTTTTTGAGTCAATTCTAAGCCGGTATTCGTTTAGAATACACTAAGATGTAGAAGAAAATATGAAAATATCATACAATTGGCTACGTGATTTCGTAGCTTTCACACATAGCCCACAAGACCTGGGCGCACTTTTAGACCAATTGGGCTTTGGGGTTGAATCCCTGAACGAGTATAAAGCCTCTTGGTCGAAAGTTGTTGTCGGAAAGGTTTTGACCTGCGAACCGGTTCCGAAGAGCGATCACCTGTCTTTGTGTTCGGTAAATGTAGGGGAAGAGACCTTTGCAACAATAGTCTGTGGTGCTCCCAATGTAGCAGCAGGACAAACTGTCCCGGTTGCAGTCGTTGGCGCAGAGCTCGATGGTGGATTCAAAATCACCAAACGTAAGTTACGTGGTGTTGAATCACATGGGATGATCTGCTCAGAGCGTGAGCTAAAAATTTCGGACGAATCTTCCGGAATTATGGTCTTGCCTGACGATTTGCCGATTGGCTCACCATTGGAAGATCACATCTGCATTAATGACTGGGTTTACGACCTTGAAGTGACCTTTAATCGCCCGGACTGTTTGTCACATATTGGAATAGCTCGTGAAATAGCAGCCTCCACCGGTGTAGAGATTAAGCTTCCTTCGACTGAGATAAATGAAGATGCCGTTCCCGCAAGTGATAAAGTGTCTGTGGAAATTATGACCTCCAAGAGATGTCCTCGATATTCAGCCAGAGTTTTAGAAGGCGTTACAATAAAGCCATCACCGCTGTATATGCAGGAAAGATTGCGTTCCGTTGGTGTCAGACCTATCAACAATGTTGTGGATGTTACAAACTACATACTAATGGAACTTGGGCATCCCCTTCATGCTTTTGATTATCACTTAGTGTCTGATGGTGAAATCATCGTCCGACTTGCCGATAAAGGTGATCAGTTTACAACTCTCGACGACAAAAAGCACATCCTCGAAGAAACCGACCTGATGATCGCTGATCCAGAGCATGCAATTGCTATCGGTGGTGTAATGGGCGGTCAGAATAGCGAGATCAAGGATGAAACAAAAGATGTTCTCCTTGAGTGTGCATGTTTTGAACCGGTCGGAATAAGAATTACTTCTCGCAACCGTGCAATAACAACTGAATCGTCACACCGCTTTGAAAGAGGTGTCGATCCAGAGATGACCATATACGCTATAGACAGAGCAGCTCAACTTATCAATGAACTGGCAGGGGGAAAAGTTCTTCAAGGGATCGTTGACAATTATGCTAAACCCTGGGAACCAACGACTATTTCACTACGAACAACTCGCGCTAATAAGTTGCTGGCAACGGATTTATCTTCCATCGAAATGGGAGACTACCTCAAAGCTCTTGGCTGCACCGTGAATGTTTCGGATACAATTGAAGTTATTCCTCCATCATGGAGGCACGACCTTGAGCGGGAAATTGATCTGATTGAAGAGATTGCCAGGTTATATGGTTATGACAAGATTGAAACCGCTGTAACATCATCGGTACCATTGGTTACTGACCCTGATCGAGAACGGGAACGAAAGCTGATAAATCGTTTCAAACAGGTCATGGTTGAGTTGGGCATGTACGAAGCGAATAGTTTTTCATTAATTCCAGGTAGTGATGAACAAAGTTTCCCTGAAGGAATAACTCCTGTCAGGGTACAAAATCCTCTCAGTGAGGATATGGCAATACTAAGACCCAATTTAGCATCTTCACTTCTACGTGCAGTTGAGCGTAGTCAAAAAAACGGAACTAATGACATCCGTCTTTTTGAGTGGGGCAGGTGCTTCCGAATGGAGTCTGGACAGGTTCAGGAGAATTGGCATTTAGCCGGAGTTTTGACTGGCAAATCTCAACCCACAAGTTGGGCAGAACAGAATCGAGATATGAGTTTCTTTGACTTGAAGGGACTGATTGAAATCCTTGCTGAAAAGATTTCGCTTGACAAGGTTCGGTTTATTTCTTACCATATACATAGTATCCTCCAGTTTGGTGGAGACATTACAGTTGGAGAACAGGATAAATCCGAACAAATTGGAATATTTGGTCAGATTGATTCTGTGATAACAAAGAATTTTGGCATCGAAACCCCCGTCTGGTATTTTGAGCTGAACGGAGACAAGATGTTGTCATTGGCTGGTAAACAGTCAAGTTTTAAACCTTTGCCCCGCTTCCCGGCGGCACTTCGTGATCTGGCATTCATCGTAAAAGATTCGATAATGGCAGGGCAAATCCGTGATCTCGCTTTAAAAGCAGGAGGAGAGTTGCTTGAAGAAGTTGAGGTCTTTGATTTGTTTCGCGGAGGATCAATTCCGGAGGGGAATAAATCGTTAGCATTTCACTTGATTTATCGTAGTCCTGCGCGGACACTGTCGGATGAAGAGGTTGAGAATTCCATCAAAAGAATAATTGCCTCGGTGGCAGAAGAAGTTGGCGCTGAATTGCGATCACTATAAATTAGAAAGTCATAACTCGAACTATGGATTTATCCTTCCTTGATAAACTCGGAGATGAACTTTTGGCACTCCGTGAGAAGTACGAAATTGCCAAAGCAGGAAAAGAAAGTTTAGAGCAAAAAGTAGTTGAGCTTGAGAGTGAGGTTGTACAGTTAAATGAAACAGTGTCCAATCTGAAACAGTCAAGTGCGCAAATGCGTTCAGACTTGGATGAGGCAAAGCTCAGTACTCGAGAAAAAGAGGAACGGATCAGGTCCAAAGTTGATGAATTACTGGCTAAGATAGAGGGAACCTAAGCGAATCCTTCATGAGGCCCTGAGCGGGAATCGTCAATGGAGTTAGAAACCAGAATTATTCTCCATAGAAGGTGCCGGATAATTTAGTACATCTATGAACAACCAGCAAACAAAGAACGATACTGTAAAGGTTACAATCTATGGTCAGGAGTATCCGATAAAGACCAATGGGAGTAACGAGGAATATATTCGCAGAGTAGCCGGATATGTTGATGAAATGATGGCTCAAATTGATAAACAGAATTCGATTTTCTCAACAACCCGTCTGGCAGTACTCGCTGCTTTAAATATTGCTGATGAGCTCTTTTCCCTAAAGGGTGAGAGCGAGAATCTGGTAAAATCCTATGAAGAAAAAACGCGTCAAATCTTGGAAAACCTTGAGATGAAATAAACGTTTTTAGGATTGCTACCTCATTAGAAAGATATTTTTGCTTTGATAACCCGCCTTGTGCTCAGTTCCATAATAGGAACCAACACTTTTCCTATAGGAGCAGGTTTCTATGCGTGGCTTGCAGGCCGCAACTCCGTTTGTCGGAGTCCATTAACATGGACAGCGGAAACGAAATACGTGTAGGACCACACCATTTGTATACACAAACGGTTCTTCCAAGGAGCTTTGCCGCAGGGTGGGTTTATCATTTTTGGATTCAGGACGATAATTATGTTAACATATATTCTGTTTGTTATTGGTTGTATTCTCGCAGGAGTTGCTCTTTTTTTACTCGGTTGGTATGTAAAAAGTCGTGTTGACAAGATAAAAAGTCAGTCGATTGAAGATCAGACCCGCCGAATGACAGAAGAAGCCGAGCAAAACTCGGAAAGGCTCAAGCATGAAAAGCTGCTTGAGGTTCGAGATGAGCACCTGAAACGAAAAACCCAACTCGAAAGTGACTATCAGGGAAAGAGAGCAGAGCTAAACAAGCTCGAACACCAGATGCGGGAAAGGGAAAGATCGCTCAACCAGAAGTCTGAGAATATTGAGAAACGCGGTAAAGAATTAAAGCATATCGACCGGGAAAACCGTGAAAGATCTCGCAAAGTAGATGCGCTTGAGATTAGTCTCAAGGGTAAATCAGAGCAGATTGCGAAAAAACTCGAAGAAATTTCCCGCATGTCTCATGATGAAGCCTTACGGGCATTGCGTGAAGAGTTGATTGATCGAGCCAAACAAGAATCTGCGGAGACAATCAAAGAAATCAGAGATCGGGCACGATTGCAGGCAAATCGGGAAGCGAAAGAACTCATTGTTCAAGCAATCCAACGCTCAGCTGCTGATCATTCCGCTGAAACGACTGTTACTGTTGTCAACATCCCCAATGATGAGATAAAAGGACGAATTATCGGTCGAGAAGGCCGCAATATTCGTGCGTTCGAATCTGCCAGTGGGGTTGAGGTGATAATCGATGATACACCGGAAGCAGTCACTCTATCCGGTTTTGATCCCTTCCGCCGCGAGATAGCGAGAATAGCACTTGAGAAGCTGATCACTGACGGTCGAATACATCCGGCTCGAATTGAAGAGGTATTGAAAAAATCTCAGGAAGAGCTCGAGGAGAAGGTTATTGAGTTGGGTGAAGAAGCCTCATTAGAAACCGGAGTTGATGGATTACATCCCATTCTTGTTCAGCACCTCGGAAGATTGCATTATCGTACTTCTTACGGACAGAATGTTCTCAAACATTCAATTGAAGTTTCAAGACTGGCAGCTTTAATGGCGGTTGAATTAGGTCTTGACTCAAAACTTGCAGCTCGATCTGGATTGCTTCATGATATTGGAAAGTCAATTGACAGAAATTCTGAGGGTACTCACACAGAGCTCGGCTCGGAGTTAGCCCGGAAATATCGCGAACCAAAAGTTGTAATCAATGCGATCGCCTCACATCATGATGATGTTGAAGCGAACTCGTTGATTGCCTGCCTGATTCAGGCGGGAGATGCCATCTCAGGAGCTCGACCGGGAGCCAGGCGAGATAGTCTTGAAGGGTATATTCGGAGACTTGAAAAACTCGAAGAGATTGCCAATTCCTTCCCTGGAGTTAATAAGACATTCGCTCTTCAAGCTGGTCGCGAGATCAGAGTGATGGTTGAACACGACAGCGTAAATGACGCGAGAGCAGAGCAGCTTGCCTATGATTGTGCCGAAAAAATTCAGAGCAATCTTGAATACCCCGGTCAAATCAAAGTGACCGTCATTCGCGAGTTCCGAGCAGTTGAATACGCCCGATGAGTCCGAAATGAAAACGGTCAGGATTCTCTTCATAGCTGACATCTTTGGCAAACCGGGTCTCGACATTCTTACCCGGATGTTGCCTGGTTTTGCAAAAGAAAAGCGCGCTGATCTGATAGTCGCGAATGGCGAAAATGCCGACAACGGGAGAGGGCTAACCGTAGAACTTGCAAACTCGCTTTACGATCTCGGAGTAGGGGTAATAACAAGTGGTAACCACATTTGGGATAAAGCCCCTATCCGCAAAGAATTCAAGAAGTTTCCAAACCTTTTAAGACCATTGAACTATCCATCCGGCTCAGGTGGGAGAGGTTCAACAGTGTTTTCAACCAAATCAGGAATAGAGATAACCGTTCTCAACCTGCAGGGACGGACATTCATGACCCCAATTGATTGTCCATTCAGGGTGCTTGAGAGATATCTGGAAAATAAAAAAGTCGAATCCCCAATAGTCTTTGTTGATTTTCATGCCGAATCAACCGCAGAAAAGCAGGCTCTTGCATGGCATTTTGATGGAAGAGTTTCCGCTATTATCGGGACACATACCCATGTTCAGACTGCAGATGAAAGGATATTTGAAAAAGGAACCGGGTATATAACAGATGCCGGAATGACCGGTTCGTTTGATTCTGTCATTGGAATGGTTCCAAAAGTAGCAATTCGCAGATTTTTGACCCAAACTCCACAACCCTTTCAAACGGCTTCAGACAACCTCCATATTTGTGGCGTCGTTGTTGAAATTGACTCAGAATCCGGAAAGTGCATCTCGATTGAGAGGTTTTCGACTCCATGAAAAACCTTCCCGAATATGATCTATTATTCACTGGGGGTCGAATATTCGGAGGATCAGGGTGGTCAGATCCAGTCTGGTTGAATGGTGTACTGATTATTGATGGGAAGATTGCTGCGACGGGGGACCCACCCAATCTGATAGAAATCCATAAGAGTAGTTCAGAAAACACACTAAGGAAAATCGCTCTCGCGGGTTCGCTGCTACTTCCCGGTTTGTGTGATGGGCATTTACACCTTGCTGTTGGTGGGAAGACCCTTGAGCTAACCAATCTTAGTGGAATGGACAAAACACAAGTGAAAGGATCACTTCGTGAAACTGCTAAAAGACTTGGGGATAAAGATAAGTGGCTCCATGCATTCAATTGGGATTCATCCCGGTGTTCTCTTACAGCTGATGATCTTGAACAGTGGCTGCCAGATCAGTTAGTAGTTATTAACCAGATTGATTTGCATGGTGGATGTGTTAGTCATAGAGTTCTTAATAGTATTGGTATAAACAAGTTAAGTCCAGACCCATCAGGGGGTCGCATTGGTAGAGATTCCAATGGGAAGCCTAATGGATTACTCTACGAATCTGCAATTGATCCCGTGCGAATGGCTGTACCTGATCCAACACCTGACGACATCCAAAAAAATATTCTTCGCGGACAGGATTATCTGATCCAAAAAGGGGTAACTGCAGTAAGTGAGGTTTTAAACCCCAATACCGAAGACATTTATAGGGAACTAGATAAAAATGGTTTGCTTCATTTGCAGGTTGATGCCTGGCAACGCTTTGAAGAATGGGATTGGAAAACACCTCCGACTCCTAGTGGTAATAGATTCCAACTCCATACCTTAAAAGCTTTCCTTGATGGTTCTTTTGGTTCCCGTACCGCCTCCCTCAACACACCATACGAAGATCAACCACAGAATTGTGGCACACTGTTCATGTCTGACCGCGACTTAACCGATCTCGTCATGTCTTCTAACAATGCTGGTTGGAAACTCGCTTTGCATGCAATTGGGGATAAATCAGTACAGCAGGCGATTCGGGTATTAGGAAAATTGCCGCACCCGGATATAGGCAAACATCGCATTGAACACATGCAGCTTCTCCTTCCGCAGGATGTCTCAAGCTTTGCTAAAACGGATCTCACAGCCTCAATTCAACCGGTTCACCTGATTGATGATCAGCTCTGGCTTGCAAATGCTATCGGCAAGAGTCGTACTCGCGACAGCTCAATATGGCAATCATTATACGAAAATGGTGTGACACTGGTCATTGGTAGTGATTGGCCGGTAGCAAGCCCGGATCCGCTGCTGAATATCCATGCATCAATAAACCGGTGTGGTTTTGGAAGAGGTCCAAACCTGAATGATAACCCAAAAGAAGTACTCCTTCCGGCTACAGCAATTAGAGCGGCGTCTCACGGATGGGCAGAGGCCGCTTCCCTTTCCCATCGTCGAGGATCAATCACAGTTGGACTCGATGCCGATTTCACCGTTGTAGGTGGTATGCCAGAAGTCTTGACAGATTGGTCGAGAGCTGTCGTTGAAATGACAGTCTGTGGTGGTAAACTCATCGATTAAGTTCAAACAGTTAACCTATGCGTAGAAATAGCAGTGGCTTAATTGTCAGATAGAATCCTTTCCCATTTTCAAATTAGCAGACCCACCTCTTAAAGGATGAAAATCTCCATTTTTATTTGTATATTAAGATGTTAATCTCTTTGGTTTTCTTCGTTAGCATGGTTAAGCGTGAGAGGGTTATAAAATGAGAAGTTCAGGAACCAGAATTTTCTTCGTCGTCTGCATATTAATTGCAGTAAGCTTAAATGCTTTTGCCGCCCTTAAACCCCGGTGGACACCGCCCAAACCGAAGCACACCACGATTGGTTCAACGGATCAACGTGAATGCATCACGGTAAAATTTATTGAAGGTAGTCAGGTTAGGCTTCGTGATGGGCATTTAATCTCTCTGATCGGTACCGATTTGACTGATTTTAAATCAATAATTGCGAGGTCGAAGGTCAAGAACATTTCCCGGCTCTTCACCAGACCTGAGCATCTTCTTGAAGCGGAACGACAGAGCGGTCAAGAGCGCAGTGGGAAACAACTTGCAGATCTGAACCTCTATTACCGAATAATTATAGATCCTACAGAGCCAGCGGAAGAATTTATCGATGCCTTAAATTCTTTGAACATCATCGAGGGAGCTCACGCCAACCCCTCACCTGTCCCGGCGGAAGATATTCCACCAGATACCCCCGAATACCACGATGAGCAGGGTTACTTGTACGAAGCTCCTGAAGGTGTTAACGCTCCAGCTGTATGGGAAATTGAGGGTGGTCGAGGTGAGGATATAAAGATTATCGATATTGAGGGTGGCTGGCATTTTGGCCATGAAGATTTAAAAGAAGAGTTTTTCCTAGAACTTGAACAGGAAAATTGGGCTGATCATGGTGATGCAGTAATAGGAATAATGGTTGGTCAACACAATGAATATGGCATAAATGGGATCTGCCCTGAAGCTCAAATTGGTGGATACTCTATTGTAACCGTTTGGCCTAATGTGGCAAATGCGTTCAACGAAACTGCTGCTGCTCTTGATGAAGGTGATGTTTTCCTGATTGAATTGCACAATACCTTCGGGGGACGCCTCTCCCCAATGGAAACGTGGCAAGAAAATTTCGATGCGATCGAAACCGCCTCCGCAAATGGAGTAATCTGTGTCGAAGCAGCTGGTAATGGGAACTCTAATCTTGATGATGACGGACGCTACGAAGGTCGGTTTGATCCGGAAAACAGACATTCAGGAGCTATTTTGGTTGGTGCTGGTGCCCCCCCATCAGGGAACTTTGGACCTGATCGGTGTCGTTTAGATTTCTCCAACTATGGAGAGCGAGTTGATCTTCAGGGATGGGGACGGGAGGTTACTACAACAGGCTACGGTGATCTATTTTTCCCCGGCAATGACCGTTTGCAGTGGTACACATCCGAGTTCAGTGGCACATCCAGTGCTACACCCATAGTTGCGGGATCGGTTGTTTGTATACAAGGGATATACAAAGCTCGAACGGGGGGTCAGCAAACATTAACAAGCACCGAAATCCGAGACATCCTCCATCAATCAGGTACTCCTCAAAATGTGGATGGCCTTCAGGGAAACATCGGACCTCGACCAAATTTGTCTGAGGCTGTCAATCTACTTTCAATTCCCGGCACACTTTCCGGTATTGTAACGTTCGCAGGTACAGATGAACCTATCCAGGATGCTACTGTATCGACTAACTATGGCTATGTTGTTCATACAAATCCTGATGGCCTCTGGCGTATGGAAGGTGCTCGGTCTGGTATGAATTTTAATATCATCGCCAGCAAAGTGGGCTTCAACGATTCCACCATCGTGGATGTTTTTCTGGAAGAAGAGGGGGAGCTCGAGTTTAGCTTCGGGCTCAATCATCCTGAATTTGCTATTTCCGAGAACAGGATTGAGGCGGAAATTAATCCATCAGAAACAGAGACTTTTGAAATTAGTTTGTCGAACCAAGGTAATGGACCTTTACATTGGAACACCGAGCGCAGATTCATGCAGGGAAACGGTGGATTTGGCAGAATGGTTGAAACCCATATTTTGGCTCCTGAGGTTAATGATCTGAACCTGCAAGGTGTAGCTTTCGTTGATGGTTTCTTTTATGTTAGCGGTGAGAACGGTCAGGAACCTAATTTGATTTACGTGTTTGATATTGAGGGGAACTACGTAACTCAGTTTAACCAGACAGGCAGGTCCAGAGTTGGGATGCTCGATCTTGCATATGATGGTGAGTTGTTATGGGGATCGGGAGAACAGGTGATTTATGGGTTCACCACTGAGGGAGCTCCAGTAGTAGCGTTTGATGGTCCGACGATCAATAATATGGGATTAGCTTATGATCCCGACTTGGATTTACTCTGGGTCAAAGGAAATACTGCTGATATAATTGGTTATGACCGGGAGGGAAATCAAATCACTGCTTTCGATGTCGATATCATGCGAATTTCTGGGTTGGCATATTGGCCGGATGATCCCGATGGTTATAATTTATACATTCTCTACGATGATAGGTCAGATAGTCCGCCTTTGAGTAAAATGAATACTGAAACAGGAGAAATTGTTAACGCTGCAATCCTCAGCAGCGAGCGCATCGGAGCTCCAAAAGGGGCATTTATCACGACAGAATTCTTGAACTATGGGACGACTTTTATTTGCCTGATTGATGATTACCTGAATAGGCTGGGTGACAGGGTGGATGTCTGGCAAATGGGGACGTACAAAGGTTGGATGACCCTTGAACCGGCTTCGGGAAGCGTCGATCCGGGTTCCGATGATAGAGTAACGTTAACATTGAATTCTGCCAGTCTTTTCCCTTCGGTATACGACGGTGAAATTGTATTCAGGCATAATGCAATTGACAGTGTGTCAATCCTGAGTGTAACCGTCGAGGTTAATGACCTTGAGATTACCACCAGGGAAGAAGTAAAAGTGCCTTTCGAGTTTGGAATTTCATCGGTTTATCCAAATCCATTTAATTCGAGCACTACAGTTAAGTATTATTTAGAAAAATCATCGGATTTCAGGCTCTCAATTGTTGATATAACTGGTCGCGAGATTAGATTATTGAGTGAGGATTATGCGATCTCAGGAATGTATACTCGAACACTCGGAGCTTCGGATATGCCATCAGGTGTATTTTTTGTGAGATTAATCTCCTTGGGGAAATCTGATGTTGTTAAGATAGTCAACTTGGAGTAGATGACGTACCTAGATGCCCGCTATGATTATCATCTGGCAGGAGCCGTAAAGATTCAAAAGACCACAAAACCAAAAGCAGGAAATACTTAATGCAGCCGCTAATTGGAATAACATCCATAGCAAGTCCGGCAAATGATCCAAAGCGATTATTTAATGTTGCCACAGAAATCCAATACATTCAGCTTCACTATATTCAATATGTACGTCTCGGCGGTGGATTGCCGGTGTTGATCCCACTAATTTCGGATTCGGATGAGATTAAAAACATTGCAAACAGGCTTGATGGAATCCTGTTGACGGGTGGGCAGGATCTTGACCCAGAACTTTGGAATGAGGAAAACACTCATTCTCAAGACGTATGCAGACGACGTGATGACAGTGAAATAGGGTTTGTGCACGCCATGCGAGCTTTGAAGAAACCTGTTCTTGGAATATGCCGGGGGCATCAGATTCTGAATATTGCGCTTGGTGGCAGTATGTATCAGGACATTCCAAGCCAGGTGACGGATGTTTTGGGACACCCACTCAAAGATAAAAAAGAACAGTTCCATCAAACACAGCTTATATGTGAATCTGCTCTAACCGAGTTGTTCGAGGGTGAAGATATTCACACTAACAGCAGCCACCATCAAGCGGTTAAAGATCCGGGTGAAGGATTGACAATTATCGCAAAAGCCAGTGATGGGGTCGTTGAGGCCGTTCAGCGATTCGATGATTACTCTACACTCGGCGTTCAATGGCATCCAGAGAGAATGCAAACAGATGCGAATATGATCGCCTTGATAAAATGGTTTATTTCAAAGGCAAGCTCCCGTTGACCTTTGCAGCTCTAAAAAAAGAAATCGCGAAGGGACAATTTCGTCCGGCGTACTTATTCAGCGGAAAAGAGGATTTTATCGCAGAATCCGGGGTAAAGACCCTTCTAGATAGCCTTTTAAAGCCAGAAGATTATTCGCTTAATTATTTTTTATATTACGGGAAAGACGCAGATAGTCTGCCCGAAACACTTTTCACTCCACCTCTGTTCGGCGGGATGAGGGTTACGGTTGTTCGGCAGGCACAAGATCTTGCAGGGGCTTCATTAAATGCCGTTGTTAAGTATCTTAAGAACAAACCGAAAGATGGTTGTCTGATTTTATGGGCAGGTGAACCGGATCTGCGAAAAAAGTTTTTTAAGTCGATAAAAGGAATTGTCGAAGTTGTTGATTGTAAGCCACTATCTGACAGGGAACTTTCCCGTTGGATAAAGGGATATGCGGCCAGGTTTGGTAAAGAATTTGATAGTGAAGCAGTTGCGCATTTAAGCTCCATCAACTGGCCCAACCTGCGAGAACTAGCCTCAGAGATTGAACAACTGACACTTATGGTTGGTGATGCACCGGTAATATCTACGACCGATATCTCAGAAATGGGTGGGTGTTCCTTCGCGTTTGACAGATGGACGTTGACGGATGCTGTTGGAGCTGGAGATGCAAAGACGGCGCATGAAGCAGTGTTGAGATTGCATTTATCGGGTCTAACACCGACTCAGATAATCGGAGATTTGTTTAGATTGTTTAATAATCTGTGGATTCTTCGATATCTCGTCGACAAAAGAAAAACAAATGAAGCGAGCAAGTCCATAAGGTTGCCTCAGTTCATACTTCAGAAATATATTAGTTTAGCCCGAAAAACAACTCGCAATGGCATTGAAGATGGCATTTTACGTTTGCATGAAGCTGATCTGAATATCAAGACAGGAAATTTGAATGGAAACCGGGAATTGGGAGTGTTAGTCAGTTCACTGGTAAACTCAATCAGGAGTTCTTCCTGATCAATGATGAATGAGGCTGCAACAACTTTGACTGATCGTCGTCTAACAGATGAAGAACTAATCCGAAATTTTCAACAGGGCGATGAACGAGCTTACAACGAGATTGTAAATCGTTTTTCCGGACCTCTGTTGAATTTTATCTATCGGATAATTGGAGACTCCGCATTTGCAGAGGATCTGCTTCAGGAAACATTTATCAGAGTATACCAGAATAAGAATAGTTATCGGGAGATAGCCAAATTCTCAACCTGGATATATACTATTGCCAGCAATCTCTCCAAAACAGAGCTGCGACGGCAGAAGGTCCGACGATGGTTTTCCCTCAGTGGCAGTAAAAACGATGATCGACCGATGGAAATAGCCAATAAGGACTATACTCCAGATGAAACGATGCTGCAGAACAGTACCCTCAGTCTTATCCATCAGGAAATACAAAAGCTTCCAATCTCGTTTAAAGAAGTTATAATTTTGAGAGATGTTCAGGAACTTTCTTATGAAGAGATAAGTACAATACTCAACATTCCACTAGGGACTGTTAAATCTAGAGTAAATAGAGGACGCGCTCGCTTGCAAAAGACGTTAAAGCCAATGCTGCGAAGCTGACACAAGAAGACATAATAGGGGAAAAATGGCAAGTTGTAATTTTTTTGAAGAAAATTATGAAGCATGGAAGGGTGGCAGGCTTGGAACAACTGATGAAGAGGAGATGCGCCATCATGCTTCACAATGCAATCACTGTGCTGCATTCGGTGAAGACACCGTTAATTTAAGAGCAGCACTATCTGCTCTACCCGAGTTCCAACCGTCTTCCACATTTGAATTTCAACTGAATCGCAAGGTTAGAGAACTTGGAAAGGGCAAATCCCGCAAACAGGTTGATATGCCCCGTTGGGCAACAATTGGTGCTGGTATGGCAACGGGTATTGCAATAGCAGTTGCAGTAGTGTTCCAGATGGGTCCAAATACCCCAGTGACATCTCCCTATCTTGCTGATCAACCGACTCGGGATATTTCCTCAGCGGTTATCGCTCAAGTTTCGGATACCGACACGCTGGCAATTGACACTTTAAGTGTAACAGAACCATCATATGACCTAAACAGACACTCTCAAACAGTTTCAACTGGTCAATAATGCTTCCTTAGGAAAAATTAACTTACAAAAAACCGCCTTTTGGGCGGTTTTTTGTTGCAATTATCAGAAATAAAAGTTAAAATGTAAGGTTACTGAAGTTCTGTAGCTTACAATTTAATTACTCTCCAAATCGGGGAGTTTGAAATTTGTAATGATTACTGACATTTTGGGATGTGTTAGGCGAGTTTAATTTGAAAAATCGAATTATACTGAAAATCCCAGTTGTTTTGACTTTTCCATCGTAATATTTAATACAAAAGATACAGGAGCAAATCATGGGCAAAACAAAGTCATTTGCTGAGAAGATGCTTAAATCCGGCAAGAAAATTGATGACAACATTATTTACAGAGTCATCCGCCCGAACGTTTCAACCAAAGGTTCCGTCCGCTTTGAGAACAAAATTGTGATTATTCACAAAGACCAGGATGAAAAGAAGGTACTGGGAGTCTAATCTAAGATTGCAAAGTATCAATAAACGAATCCTTGTAGCTACGAATAATACCGACAAGCTGCGTGAGATCCGTCAGATCCTGGATGGAACAGGGTGGGAGGTCGTTGGCTTGAATAAACTACCACCTTATCCTGAACCGATAGAGGATGGAGAAACCCTCGCCGAAAACGCTTTAATTAAAGCTCGCGAGGGTTTTCGTCAATCTGGCATTTTGACATTGGCAGATGATACTGGCTTGGAAGTTGATGCTCTCGATGGACGTCCCGGTGTATACTCCGCTCGATATGCAGGCGAAAACGCTACGTATTCCGATAACGTGAACCTGCTTATCCGGGAAATGTCCGGAGTTCCTGAACCTATGCGAACAGCTCGATTCAGAACCGTAATGGCTCTCGTAGGTAAGGACAGCGAGGAATGCTGGGAGGGAGTTGCTGAGGGTATGATAATTTCCGAATCTATTGGTGGGAAGGGTTTTGGGTATGACCCTGTATTCTATTCTCCCGAACTTGGTCAGACATTTGCTGAGGCTTCCTCAAAAGCGAAAAACCGTGTCAGTCACCGTGGTCGCGCGTTGCAAAAACTTGTTGACCGACTGAAGAAACTAAAATATGGAAGTTGACCTTTCCAATGAAAAGTATATATCTGGATCATAGTGCGACAACACCCGTAGACAAACGCGTTGCCGATGTCGTTCGCGATTGTATGCTCGATAACTTCGGAAACCCGTCGAGTATTCACTCTTTCGGGCGCGAAGCTAGGGATGTTAAAGAGAATGCTCGTAAGATCATCGCTGATATGATCAACAGTTCGCCCGAAGAAATTTACTTTACGAGCGGTGGAACAGAAGCCGATAACCTTGCATTGCTCGGATATGTCCGGAAATACGATGACAGGGGAAAGCACATTATTGTCAGCAGCATCGAACATCCCGCTGTGCTCCGAACTGCAATGGAGCTCGATGAAGAACTCGGGTTTAATGTTACTTATGTCGAACCCGATGAATTTGGTACTATACACCCGGGTGCCATTGCCGAAGCAATAACCGACGGGACAATCCTCATTTCAATAATGCACGTCAACAACGAAGTCGGGACGATAAACGACGTTGTTGCTATAGGGAAAATTGCCCGGGAAAAAGGGATTGCTTTTCACACAGATGCTGTTCAATCATTCGGAAAAATTCCTATTGATGTGGAAGCAATGAACATCGATATGCTCTCACTGTCAAGTCATAAGATTTATGGACCAAAAGGCGTTGGTGCTATTTACATACGCAAAGGTATTGAGTTACAGACTCGGGTCTTCGGTGGCAAGCAGGAAAGCGGGGTACGTTCTGGCACAGAAAACCTTCCCGGTATTGTCGGTATGGGACTCGCAGCGCAGATCAGTGGTGAAATCATTGATCAGGAGGCTCGGGATATTGGCAATTTGAGAGACGAACTATCGCGGCTTATCCTCGATCAGCTTTCCAATGTGAAACTTAACGGTCATCCGACAAATCGACTTCCCGGTAACTTGAGCCTGACATTTTACGGAGTTGAGGGTGAGGCATTACTGCTCACGCTGGATCTTCAGGGAATCGGAGTCTCAACCGGATCCGCATGTTCTTCAGGAAAATCAGATGCATCACATGTGTTAACCGCCATCGGTCTTAGCGACGAAGACGCCAATTCAACCATAAGATTTACCCTTGGAAGATCGAACAACCTCGAAGACATTCAGCAGACGGCTGAAATCATCATCAACACAGTGAACAGACTTCGAAGTATGTCGGGGGACTGATCTGATTTCTGGAACTTTTATAGACACTCCGGCTGAAGCATCATCGTTTGCGGTCGGAATGAGTGGCGGAGTTGATTCCTCTGTCACAGCAGCCTTACTTCACAAAGCCGGCCACAAAGTGGTCGGTTTTACGTTTAGGTTATGGGACGAGGAGTACGAGCAACTGACCGGCTTGAAAGGAAAAGCTGACGCCGCTATTATTGACGCAAAGAAGGTCAGCGATCACATTGGGATAAGGCACGAGGTTCTGGATTTGTCTGAAGTCTTTAGACAAGAGGTTCTGGAGAGATTCGAGCGGGATTACCTTGCTGGTGTGACGCCTAATCCTTGTGTACATTGCAACCCGAATATTAAATTCAAGAGTTTGTGGAACGCCGCTCAAGCTCATGGTCTAAAGAATATCTCAACGGGGCATTACGCCCTTGTTGAGCATGATCCGGATGGCACCCCGCACCTGTGTCGTGCGGCATATCGACCCAAAGACCAATCATACTTTTTATGGCAGATCCCACGTGAAATACTGAAGCACGTGATATTTCCATTAGCATCATATACCAAGCCGGAAGTGCGAAAAATAGCTGAAAAATTTGGGCTGCCTGTCGCCCAAAAATCAGAGAGTCAGGAAGTTTGTTTCGTACCGAACGACGATTACCGCGCCTGGTTAATGACGAGGTCTC
>JABGPL010000070.1 GCA_018644935.1 Calditrichota bacterium
AAGATCCTTCCTGAGTAGCCGCGACCCTCGCGGTCGTGGAATTTCGGTCCACTACCACAAGGGTCGCGGCTACAATAAAACCATTAGTTAACCAACACCAACCTCATTTCCCCAACTTTTCCAAACTACTCAATTTCCAATAAATTAGTCCATGCCGCACAACCGGCACCATCAACATTATACTCTACGCGCCAATTATTTCCACATCCCCTGCCAGATTGACACGATTCCCTGAATAAGCTAAGGTTAACCAGGTGATTTGAAAAATACATAAACAGAGAAAAAACAATCTGAATTATGGTTTATTTTTGATTCTTTTTTGTTTATACCGTCAGTTATAAAAGACATGAAACACTTTTATATGTTTAATTTACCATAATTAGAAATAAATGGTAATAAATTTCTCATCAACTTTTTACCTGCCATTACGCCTAAACAATTGTTCACTGTACATTTCTACAGGTTTTCGTTTGTAAAAAGCCAATCCTAATGTTTATATTTCAAGTGAGATGTTAATAAACAAAGAGATTAGACATGAAAAAGACTTTTTTTATCCTTTATGTAGCAGATCAAAGTTTAAGCACTGAGTTTTACACCAGAGCACTGGGGCAGGATCCGGCTTTAAACGTCCCTGGCATGACTGAATTCTCTTTGAGTGATCACAGCTCATTGGGATTGATGCCAGTCTCTGGTATAAAACAACTGCTCGGTGACCCACTCCCAGATCCTATTGACGGCATTGGGATTCCTCGTGCAGAACTCTATCTTCACGTTGATAATCCCACAGAAGCACACCAAAGGGCACTAAGTGCTGGCGCAAAAGAATTGAGTCCTCTTCTAAACCGTGACTGGGGTGACAGTGTAGCGTACAGCCTTGATCTCGATGGTCATGTTCTAGCCTTCGCAGAACCCATTTGAGAGTCCTGAAACATTTATTGAACATTTTGAAGTTACATGCGTATCATCTTTAACTTGCATTATTTATTTTTGAAATTCGAGAGAAAATTATGGGTGCACCAGTAGAATGGTTTGACATAATGGGGAAAGATGGCGAACAGTTGAAAAAATTTTACTCAAGTTTATTCGGCTGGAAGATTAACTCGGATAATCCGATGAATTACGGCGTTACCGACACTGACTCTGGTAGAGGCATCGGTGGCGGCATTGCCACGGACGAACAAGGGCAGCCATCAGTGACAATTTACATCACAGTTAAGGATATCAACGCAAAACTTAAAGAGATTAAAACCTCGGGCGGATCAGTACTAATTGAACGTACTGTGATTCCTGAGATGGTCACTTTTGCAATATTCTCAGATCCGGACGGAAACAAGATTGGTCTGGTAGAAGAAACGGAATGTCATGATGGCTAAAACAAAAAAACAACAATGTGAAATTGATTTGAAGGAGAAATTATGGGTGCTCCAGTAGAATGGTTTGAGATCCAGGGCAAGAATGGTGAAGTTTTAAAAGATTTCTATTCAGGTCTCTTTGGTTGGAAAATCAGTTCGGACAATTCGATGAATTACGGGCATGCCAACACTGATAGCGGGAAAGGTATCGGCGGCGGCATTTGTACAAATGAAAAGGGTGAGTCCAGAGTGACAGTTTATATCACAGTCCGGGACATCAACCTAACGTTAGATAAAGTTAAAGCCAACGGAGGTTCGGTCTTCATGGAACGCACCGAACATGAAGGGCAGGTAACCATTGCCATCCTCAAGGATCCAGCTGGTAATAAAATAGGTCTGGTTGAAAGAAAAGAAGACTGATTGTTATGTATTGATATCCATTCGATAAGAAAACATAATTATAACTTAAGAGGAGGTGCAAATTTGCACCTCCTCTTATTTTTTAGTACTCTACTTCAACTTGAAAATTCATTAACACAAATATTGATGACGTCCCACTGAGTCGCATCAATGTTTTGAAAAATTTGGAGAACAGTGTGCACGAAGCAATAAATATCGGAAAAAAGTTTGAGTTATTTTCTGAACTCTGGTCTCCGAAAATCATCGCACAAATGAATGACTACCATTTCAAACTCGCCAGATTGAAGGGTGATTTTGTATGGCATGATCATCCCGACACAGATGAGGTCTTTTTGGTAATCAAAGGAAAAATGCGTATTCATTTCCGTGACGGATCTGTTGAATTGTGTTCAGGTGAGATGTTTGCCGTACCACGGGGAATTGAACATATGCCGTCCGCAACGAATGAATGTCTGATTATGATCATAGAACCAGATGGTGTTGTCAATACAGGTAATGCCGGGGGGAATTTAACAGCTGAAAACAACGTATGGATCTAAGCGAAGACGGATAAATCTAATCGGTTTCGAAATTATCTGTTATTAATACGGTATCATATTATGATTTTTTAAGAAGTATACTACTTCACAGCCCGATTACCTTTATTTCTTCTTCAAACCGCGATGGTTTAATTCGCAAAAGCCAGCCTTCACCATAGGGATATTGTAGCACAGTGTTCGGGTTCGATAAAACAACTTCATTTACTTCCACTACTGTTCCAGACAATGGAGACAACAATTCCAGCGATTTCAAGTCGAACGAGATGAATTGAATCGCGGAACTACCCTGCCTAAGGTTATCACCGACTTTCGGTAGAAATACCGATTTTATCCGACCGAGTGAGATTAAGAATGGACGTTCGACTCCAATAAGAACATTTTCATTTTCCTCCCTAACTAACCAGGTGTTATCCCCAACAATTCTAAACCTGTCAGACACAATTTTCTGACCTTGATTTCCCAGAGTTTCTTCCGAAGAAGTGTTACTCTGGGAGTCCAACGTCGCGATTATGATTTCAGCCAGTCGGAGCACAGTCTCCCTTAATTCCTTCTTTGTAAAAGGCTTGGTAATATAGTCAAACGCTCCAAGTTTTTTTGCCTCAATTGCTGTGCTGATTGTAGCATAGCCGGTTATCATAATAATTTGGGCGTTTGACTTTTGTTTTTTCATCGCTGCCATAAACTCGAGCCCATCCATTTCTGGCATCATCAGGTCAGTTAGAACAATATCCACATTCTTCAATTTAAGTTCTTTCAGAGCATCTTCAGCCTGAAGAACTGTTACAATTTCAAAATTGTCACGGGCAAGGTGCATTTTAATACTTTTCAGTACGATGGGTTCATCATCGACAATAAGAACTTTGAGCTTTCTATCCATCTTTATCCCGCTTTTCTTGATTTGACACCCTTTGAATAAATGGTGGCAGGAGTATAGTAAATACTGCCCCTCCCAGACTTGATTTTCCAATCTCAATGCTACCGTCATGTCCCTGTATTATTTCCCAACTAATTGCCAAACCTAGCCCATTTGTGCCTTTGGTCGAGAAAAATGGTTCAAAAATCTTTTCACGTTTGTCTTCCGAAACTCCGGGACCATTATCACTGATGGTGATATAACATCTATCAATCCCTTTGTTATAACCTGTTTCAATTTCAATCTTACCTCGTCCACTGATAGCATCCGCAGCATTCAACATCAGGTTAAGAAGAACTTGTGTAATTTGCTGAGGATCGCATTGAATAGATGGTAAAGACTCCCCCAAATTCCTTGATATTTCAATATCCTGAAAACTGGAGAGTTTTTTGACAAGTTGAAATGTTTGCTCGATTGCCTTATTTGGATTAATGGATTCAAGTATGGGGATGTCCCGCCGGGCAAAATCCAGTAAGTTGCGAACGATCTCACGACAACGCATTGTTTCATTAATAATTACGTTGATATTCTCTTCGTGTGACGGATGAACATTCGGACTATCTGACATGTCTTCAGCGAAAGCCAATATTCCAGTTAATGGATTGTTTATCTCGTGTGCCACTGCCGCTGCGAGCTTCCCAATAGCGGCAAGTTTTGTGCTTTGAATTAACTGATTTTGCAGCTCTCGTTCTTTTGTTGAATCCCTTGCAATTGTGCAAACTCCAATTACGACACCCTTATAATCGGTTAATGGAAACCTGATGGTGTTATAATAGTGGTCTTTACCGTCAATCATTCGGATTTCATCGTAGACCTTATATTGCTTGTCATGTAAAACTTCACTGTCGTGTCTGTTAATTATCTCTGCAATTTGAATGGGTAGTACTTCTTCTGCTCGTTTTCCGATGAAATTTTCTCTGACGGTGTTAAATATCTCGCAGGTTTTATTATTGACTATGATGTACTTGCCATCAATGTCTTTTATAGAAATCATATCATGAGCGGAATCAATAAAACTCTTAAATTTTATCTCTGCGCTTTCAATTGCTCTGCGCAGTTGCTTCTTTTCAGTCATTCGATAGACAGTGCTGAGAATCGCTTCGGTCTCACCACGCTCATCGATTATCGGAGTCATGGTGAGTTCCCATGTCACACCTTTTGAGTCTGGATCATGTCTGACAATAGTCTTTGCCTGACTATTTTGAAAGGTAGTTTTAAATGGGCAATGTACGGTATCGCAATAAAAGGAGAGTTTCGTTTTACCGAATAATTCATCGCACTTCAGCCCGACAACTTCTTCTTTTTCGATTCCAGCAAATTTGGCAAAACGCTCATTAACCCTAATGACATTTCTCTCCCTGTCCAGTACTACAACTAGTTCCGGCATCCAGTCGTAAATCTTCTGTAGGAATTGGCGCTCTTTTTCGATCTTTTTTTCGAGCTCAGTTTTTTCTTTTAGCTGCTGCTTTTGAATTTTCTGAGCGTTTATTAAATCCCAGAAAATATGTGTTAGGGTATGGTCAATTAGCTTTACACCTGAAGGGATGAGCTTATACAGTTCCTCAAGAACAGAATCATCACCTGTCAATTCGATAATCAACTCTATTTTCGGTTGGGTCAACGCACATTTAATGTCACTACAGGTTGAAATACCCAATTCCCGCGCATACTTCATTCCGGATGCATTCGTATCCTTATCGCACACGCTAACCACTTCCAGAGTCATCTCTCTGAGGAAATCACCTGCTGCAAGCCTCAGAATTGCCTGGCAACCCTTCCCCCCTCCTATAATAACTGCTCGCATAAAAGCTAACTTTTTTCTTCTGTACTTTGCACACCTACTCCCCTGATATTGGCTTTTTGACCTGAAAAATCGACATCAACAACCTCCGAAAAAGCATCTATCAAATCGTCTATTTTAGTGAAATAGGACTTTGGACTAATTGTGAAATGTTGAAGCAAATTCCTCAAACGTTTACTAACATAAGGGAAAATGTGCCCGACATCCATAATCCGATATTCGTAAAATGCTGATGCATGCTCCATTGAAAGTGATTTTCTAACTCTTTCCGAAAAGGACTTGTCTTTTAAAATGGATTTAAATGTGACAATCCCTTTAGAAACCGCATAATTAATGATGTTTCCAAAACTCCAGATATCGAAATCTGATACATCCTGTTTCAAATCAAAATCAATCCAACGATAAGTACCAGTTTCAGAATCGATGATTATATGATCATTTCTAATGTCTCCATGACATAAATCATTCTCGTGCAAAATTGCTATGGATTTAAGACAAAGGAGAAGATTCTGCATTATGAGTGGCAGATCTTCATGGAAATATGTTTTGTGATCTTTTTCAATGGAGGGAATTTTGTGAAAGAGAGTTTTTCCATGAATAAAGTCTATAATCCTGACATTATTCCCTTCAGAATCAATAAATGGGTGTCCCTGCATAAAGAAGGGATTTCCCCTGACCACATCGAGAACTTTACCTTCCTTCTCGGGGCTTCGGTAACAGCGAATTTTCAGAAATCCAATGTGAGCAATAAATTCTTCATTAAAAACTGTTTTAATAATTTTAACTTTCTCTGTCTCTAAGTCGATTGCGCGGAAAACCCATAGTTTCGGTTGATCATCAATTCCGAAACGAGGTTCCATCATATTTCCCTTCAGTAGATAATATCGACCACCAATATAAAGAACATCTCCCCAGGTGATGTTCATCCAATCTGTTGTATCTGATACTATCTTTATTCGACCATATACAGGTCGACCTGTAATTTCCTCCACCCGCGCAGTGATTTCTGCGGTATTATCATTCATATTGCATCGATAATCCTCAAACAGATGTAGAAAAGAAAATCAAACCTGTTTGATTGTTTCAATGAGTTTTACCAAAGAAATAGGTTTTTTCAAGAAAGCTTTCGCCCCAGCATCCTTAGCTTGAGTCTCGACATCCTCTGCAGTGTTTCCGGTAATAATGATGATTTTAGAATCTGGTTTTTCCCTGACAATCTCTTTGGTGGCTGTTAACCCATCCATCCGTGGCATTACCAAGTCCATTATGATAACGTCGAAGTCACCCTTGTAGGCCTTATTCATGCCTTCAAATCCGTTCTTCGCAGTTTCAGTCGACCAACCTTCAAGTTCGAGATATTCTGTAAGAACCTCTAATATTGCTTGATCATCATCAATAATCAGAATATTCAATTTTGAGTCTATGTTTGCCATAGTTAGAGCATCAAATCCTTTTTTGTGAAAGATAACCCATCGGGCTATCAAAATCTTTACTTCAGCTCGCATTCCTTTGGTTCTGCGTTCTCACATCGTGGAGGACGGCAATTTGAAATATGAAAATTACCATGGACAGAGTAAATGGAATGAATCAACATTAAATGTAGTACTGAAGGAGTGTTTTATCAACTATATATCGTTATTATTTTAAATCCCGGTTTTGAATTAGTAAATTGTGGGTATCACATTCATGTTTAATTGATTGCCTTAAATGAGCCTTCGTAGTATTTTTAATTGTTAAACACAGATTAAGGTAAGTTTTAGTTACATCTCAGGTGGAGCACTTTTTGAAGAGATCCAAGATACTTAGACGATTTATTGGAAATTTGGCTAACCTTGCACGAAGAAGACCGGCGATTCTTCTCACAAACATTTTATTGACAAAGAACTGCACACAGAGATGCCTCCAGTGTTCAATCCCTCTTGAAACAGGGACAGATAGCATGATGACACTCAAGAACTTCAAAAAACTAATTGACAAACTTGATTCTTACGGTACACAGGCCATTACACTGTCTGGTGGAGACCCCATGCTTCATCCTCACCTTCGAGATTGTATTGAATATGCCCGGAGTAAACATTTCGGAAATATCCACCTCTTGACCACTCTGTATGGACCCGATAAATTAGTCGAAAGAACCATTGATACGGTTTTGGAAACGGGTGTCTCCATTTCAATCTCATTTGATGGATTTGGGGAAATTGCAGATAAACTTCGTGGTGGAAAGGATGTGGCCGCTATTGTCATGAAAAATCTAGAATCCTTACACCGTAGAAACATCAAACTTAAGAAGCCTGTTCGTACCGGTGCGAATATTGTCATTAATAACCTTAACCTGCATCAAGTGCCCAAAATCCTTGACTACCTCGAAAGCTTGAGATGGCATACTGATGTTGACATTTACCGATGGGCCTCGACAAATCAACAAGAAATGGAACCGCTTAAGCTCCTTAACTCTCTTGAATTACAGGAAGTCATAAAGAGAGTTAAAGCATCTCCCGTTGTTTTCACACCAGATTGGCTTTTTGATGGGTTTGAAGATTACTTGAATGGCAAATCTCCCAAGTTATGTCCCTATTTGCTTTCCCCTGCCTTGGGCAGTAAGTTTTTCATTGATCCGGACGGTGCGGTAAAAGTATGTATTGGAGAATCCGTTGGTAACATTTTTCAAAACTCACCTGAGGAGATATTTGAGTCAGAGTTATGGCAACAAAAGATAATAGAATTTAAAGGATGTAAAGGGTGTTGGAATACTTGTTATACAACTTCCGCCCGACCTCTCCACATCGGACGCATCAAAGACCTGAAAAAGGTGATAAGAGCCACAAAATTTAAGCACAAAAAGTGATAAATGGTAAATAACCTAAACTCCTTTAGAATCTTTCAGGAACTCAAACCTTTCTCGATTTTTGTGCTCCTGCTTGTTATTTTGAGCAAACTTTCCCTTGCAGAAGTGTCGGACATCCTTGAAATTGATCATCCCATAGGCAGGCGGATCGTGAACATTGCTACAAACGAAAGGTATGATGAAGCTCTGGCAATTCTAGACAGCCTGATTGATAGACACCCAGAAAATCCGTATGGCTATTTATTACGTGCGACCACACTTAGTGCTCGTACCGTTGATTTTGAAAATGACATGGACCTGGAAGATATATTAAAAGCTTGTGACAAAGTTGAAGAGATAACTCCACTGTTTTTTGATAACCCGGATTCTAGCGCACAATGCCAATTATATTACGGGATGGCATCCCTTTATCGAAGTCTGGTTTTTATGCGTCACGACCAATTATTCGCCATGGTTAAGAAACTTATGCATGCGAGTAAGTTCCTGAAACTGGCAAACAAAATCGACTCAACCCTCTGGGATGTTCACTATGGACTTGGGATGTATAAATACCAGATGAGCAAAAGAGCTGGAATATTCAGGAGTCTGGGGATAATATCTGATATTCGAGAAGAGGGAATTCAACATATCCGAACTGCAAAGAATAAAGGGCTATTAACTGTTAATGCTGCTCGTAACAGCCTGGCATGGATAGAAATGCAAAGAGGAAACTACCAGGAATCGATAAGAATATCGCGCGAAAATCTGTCATTTTACCCAGAAGTTCGTGTTTTCAAATGGTGTCTCGGCAAGTCCCTGATTTACTCTGAAAGTTGGGAGGAATCCATCCCAGTTTTTGAGTCGCTGTTAATTTCGATTAGATCTGAAAAGAATAATAATTTTTACAATGAAATTGATTGTCTTCACAAGCTGACCAAAGCAAACATTGAACTAAAAAGGTGGGAAGCCGCAATTAAATATTCAAATCATGCACTGTCTCTATCCCCATCTCAAAAAGTAAAGGAGGAGAAACGCAAAGATTTAAAACAAATTATGAAGATGAGAAGAAAGGCCATTTCGCAATTGAAGGATGTGAACAATGAGTAATAGATCTTTGTGGATAAATAGAAAGTTCACGTTCGGTTTCCCGGTTAGTGATTTTCCGTCCATTATAAGGCGTTTAAAGGAAACACCAGTCAAGATTAAAGATCTAATTGAGGGTATCCAGGATACAGTCTTGAAATCATCTTTAAACGGTAAATGGTCTATTCAGGAGCACATCGGACATCTCGCGATATTGGAATCGATCTTCCTTGGAAGACTTGACGATTATGAATCAGAATTGGAAGTTCTACGACATGCCGATATGTCAAATGAGAGCACAAACGGTGCTGATTATAATTCGGTTGATATTAGAGATATTACGGATAACTTTACTCTGGAGCGAGGAAAACTTATTCAAAGATTAGCAGCATATCCACCAGATATATTCAATCGTGTTGCCTTACATCCTCGACTAAACAAACCGATGCGAATGGTCGATAGTATATATTTTGAAGCTGAACATGATGATCACCATTTGGCTGCAATCTCCAAATTATTACAGCAATAGCAAGGCATTCTCTGATGTTTAAACGAAAAAAGGACAGGTATTAGAACCTGTCCTTTTTTTCCAAGTATTTGACCTTATCTACCTTACAGGTCCAATCCGAAGGTAATCTTGAATGCTCACAGCACTCTGGTTGTTACCTGGACCAGAATCACGAACCCAGAGACCCCTTTCTTCCGGCTCTGTTCTTCTGACCTCGAAATCATCAATATATACATAATCAATACCAGTATCTGGTCCATTGTATACTATCGCCAGGATTTGTGTATTGATCTGATCAGGTTGTTGCAGCTGTAAACCTTCATTTACTGGTTCACCATTGAAAAATATTGAATAGGTCTGAGCAGGAACATCATAATCCAGCCTGAACTCGATCCATTCTCCTACGGGATATGCATCTCCACCAACTTCCAAATTTGCACCATTCCGGACAAGGTAGGTATTGTCATTACCAAATTGAACCTGCCAGGTAATAATATCAGCAGCGTTTGCTCCGATTAAGCCGAAATAGCCTTCGGGAGCAAGATTAAGCCAACATGAAAAACTTCCTAAACTTACCGGACCGTGCTCAACAAAGCACATAACATAGTCACCATCATTGGGAAGATCATCGAACTCTAATCCCTGATTGCTTTCATAGGCTGCCTCTTCTGTCACAAGGACAGTTGACTCGCCCTGGGCATCAATATTATACGCTTCCCTGTCTGGTGGTGCACCCACTTCATATTCTTCATAATCATCGAAGAAGGCAATTTCACCAAGGGTTGTTGCTGTTGCAACACCAGAATAATCCGAAACAACTAGATCACCCTGATAGTTTACAAATGCAAGAACACGGTATTCATATGTTGTTTCCTGTTCGAGACCGGTGTCAACAGTGGTTGTCTGATCAGTTTGACTAACCTCCTCAAATTCACCTTGGCCTTCAATTCTGCGCTCAATCTGGAAACCGTCCTGGAAAACTGAATCTCCCCAGTTTAGCCAAATACTTGACATACCGTTCGGCATGGCAGCGAGACCTGTTGGAGCACTGAGTTCTGCAAAAGTACTGTTTGTTACAACATTGGAATAATCCGAAACAATTTGTCCGCCACCTCTGTATGCAAGGACACGATATTGGTAGCTCGTGCCACGATCGAGATCCTCGTCAAGGAATTGAGGATTGTTTGGAGCTGCTTCACCAATTTCATCATAATCGTCTTCTTCAGACTGTCGACGTTCGATAATAAATGCCTCTTCATTAGATGACCTATCTACCCACGTCAACCTCATTGTACTGAAACTCCGCGGAGTAGCAGCAAGATCAGTTGGTGCCTGAATCGGTGCATCAGGAACTTGAGCTCTGAAGATATTCGACCATGCCGACCTACCAACATCATTGTAGGCCGCGGCTCTATACTCGTACTGGATTCGAGCTTCTACTTCATTATCAACTACACGCTCAACATCTACCCCTAAGGAGTCCAAATGAAGCCACTCATCTGCTCTTGCTTCTCTTTCCTGGACTATGAATCCCAACTCGTCATGAGAGTTGTCGTTCCAGGTAATAACTACACGTCGATGATCAGGAGCTTCAGCTCGCAAATAATCCGGTGCCTCAGGTGGTCCAGGTTCGGTTGTTGCCTGAACAATATTTGAATAGTCTGATCTCCCACTGTCGTTATAAGTATTGACACGGAAAGAATACATCCAATTGGATCTTAAATTCTGTACCCTCAGAGTTTCAATATCTGCCTGCCTTATATTTGCTGCTGAACGCCAGTCAGATCCATCTGATTCTTGAAACTCAATGGTAAATCCACGCTCATTGTCAGCATTATCAGTCCAACTCAAAGTAACATCATAAACGCCTGCATCATCAACCTGCAATCCTGTTGGGGCATCTGGCGTAAATATGCTCGTTGTTGCGCTGTTGATTTCCGTCCAGAATGAAGACTGCATACCCTGATTTGCGCGCAAACGATAGAAATATGTCATATTGACATCCAAATCAATGTCAATATATGACATCTCATTACTTTCAATGATGCCGATGCTTTCAAATTGCCCATCTGCAGCGAGAGCTCTCTGAATTTCAAAGCCGGTTTCATAACGCGAGTTATCAAGCCAACTCATAGAAATCGCTGAAACAGAAGCTCTTTCAGCTGTAAAGCCCGTAGGTGTTTTCGGGAAGGTCGTCACAATAATCGGATTTGAGTAAGGGGAATTTACTTGTGCATCACCTTCTCCAACGAAACTATTAATCCGATATTGATAAGAGGTGCCTTCTTCGAGTCGAAAATCTGAGAAGGTCGTTACATTCGCACCCACATCGGACAAAGGCAACCAGGATTGCGATCCTGCGCCAGCAATTTGAATAAAATATCCATCCTCATTATCACTGACATCATCCCAATCAAGTTGAATAGAAGTATCAGAAAGGACTGTTGATCGCAAATTTGCCGGTGGTGCAGATGTCGTTACATTCGCGATAGCTGACCAATTGGAAGTTAACTCGCCAGCGACAACTCTTACACGGTAATCAAACATTTGATCACCACTGAATTCAGAATCAGTGTATCTTCTGGTATTGGGTGGCAATTCTGCAAGAGTCTGAAATGCACCGGACTCAGCTAAACTTCTTTGAAGCGCGACAATTTCCTCAAGATCAGAGTAATCTCTCCATTGAATAAGTAGCGTACCCGGATCGTCCTGCTCTACTTTCAATCCCTGAGGTGCACTGAGCATTGTGGTTGCTCCGGCTTCATTTGAAAATGGAGATTCAGTTCCGCGACCTGAACTTCTTACTCTATAGAGATAACTCGTCCCTTCAGGTAGGCGTACATCCACGTAATATGTCGTATCGAGGGAGGATGCAAGACTGTTCCACTCAGCGGTCCCGTCCAGAGACCGTTGGATAGAAAAGCCATATTCAAGTGGGCTTTCATCGTCCCAGGTTAGGATAATTTGTGTATCACCTTCTGGTACAGCTACAAGATTTTCTGGACCCGAAATTGTAAGGATACTGCTGATATTGGACCAAACGGAGGTATTATCGCCCTTGAATGCACCAACTCGATAATAATAAGTCGTGTTCAAGGTTAATCCTGTATCGGTATAAGATACCTCATCTGCTGCGAGTTCGACTACGGTTTCAAATCCAGTTGCAATATCCAAACTCCTCTGGATCTTTACACCATCTTCAATTGATGAGTTTTCAGTCCATGTTAATGCAACTTCGCCACCACCAAGATCTTCCACAGCCAAACCTGTTGGACCAACAGGAAGTGTCATGATGGCTACAACATTTGAAAATCCTGATTCTGCGGTGCGTGTGAAACCAACAACACGGTAACTGTAAGAAGTTCCTTCTTCCAGATCGGTGTCAGTGTATTCAAGCACGGACGCGCCAACTTCTCCAACCTGTGCCCACTCACTGCCTCCGGTGAGGACTCTTTGAACTCGGAATCCAAGCTCAACCTCACCAATGTCTGACCAGGAAAGGGAAATGGAATTGTCTGACTCTGCAACGGCCGTCAAGTTTTCTGGTGAATTGAGAGTAGGTCCTGTCGGGCTGCTGTCATCACTGCTACAGCCCCAAAGTCCTATCCCAAGCCCCAAACCGATGGCAACTATAATAATTGTCCTAAAAATACCAGGCATGTTAAACTCCAAAGTTAGGTAAACCCTAAATCTATGCGTAAGCAAAATTATCGACCATAAAACGGATAAATCCTAAGATTCATCCGGGATTAGCGAAGAATAGTAAATTAATCAAATTGTATGCACTCTCAAAATGTTTTCGAGAAAATTGCATAATAAAAATGAAATTGAACTAATGTGAAACTTCGACAATTTTCGGCAAACCTCTTCAAAACATAAGATAATAAGAAAAAAGACTTGTTAAAACGATTTTCTTAGTTTAAAAGAGTTTTAGAGTAAAGAACGATAATTATTTATAAAGCAGTAGCTTGAGTATAATTGAAACAGTAATAAGTTAAGGATTATCTATTAGGAGTGATTCCTGTTAACATTTAAAATCTTTGTTTTGAACAGTGTATAGGTTGACATAATGTCCGTTGAGGAATAAATTACATATTCATAAATGAAATATCTGCAGCAAGATATGGATTAAGGCATTTTTCTGATAATAATAGATTCGGAGGTGAAATGCTTTCAAAAATTTACACAATCCTCTTCCCGGTAATATTCCTCATTTCTTTACCGGTTGGGGCAACTTTTGCTCAAATCAACTTCACAGAACATACTGTCGGTCAATTAGGTGAAGCGAGCTCCGTTTATGCCGTAGACCTCGACACGGATGGTGATGTTGATATTCTCGGATCCGGATACGAAGTCCGGCAAATCGCCTGTTGGTTGAACGATGGTGATCAGGAATTCTCATTCGATGTGATCGCAGCAGGATTCAACGGTGCGGTCTCGGTTCATGCCGCTGATATTAATGCTGACGGCAACCTCGATGTTATCGCAGGAGCCACCAATGATGGCTCTATTCGCTGGTGGGCAGGTGACGGTGAGGGCAATTTCAACGAAAATGTCATTACAAACAATTTCAGAACAGTCCGTGCCATCTACCCGGTAGATCTCGATAGCGATGGCGATGTCGATGTGCTGGGAGCTTCCTATTCAAACCATGTAATTAATTGGTGGGAAAATGATGGTAACGGAAACTTTAGCGAGCAATCCGTTGGTGCGAATTACGCACGGGCGAACTCAGTTTATGCTGTCGATATTGATTCAGATGGAGACATTGACGTTATCAGCGGTTCGGGATGGGGTGAAGAAGTTGCTGTCTGGTGGGAAAACAACGGAAACGAACAATTCCAACGAAACAATTTGAACGGTGGGGCTGCGAGTGTCGTATATGCAGAGGACATCGACAGTGACGGCGACATGGACATTCTCGGAGGTGCACAATACAGTGATGCATTTTATTGGTGGGAAAATAACGGTGAGGGTGATCCTGAGTTTCAAGTACACATGATTTCAGACCAGGTAAATGATCCTGCCGGACTATCTGTTGCCGATCTTGATGCCGATGGAGACAATGACCTTCTCTGTGCTGTTTGGGCGGAGGGTACCTTCAAATGGTGGGAAAATGATGGAGATGAGCAATTCCGTGAGATCCTGATTTCAGATAGTTTGAATGGGGCTTGTTCAATTCAAGCTCTGGATATTGATGCAGATGGTGACCTTGATGTGGTAGGTGCAGCTCGTGGTGCCTCCGACAGAATTCTGTGGTGGGAAAGCGACCTTGCCGAGGACGAACCTGTTCCACCGGATACATGCGACCTCGTCTCACCAGCAAATGATTCGGTTCTCGCTGATTTGTCAATGCAACTAAACTGGACTCGGGTAAATGGTCCCGACGAAGAGGTGATTATCACTTATCAACCTCAATGGTCTGCAACTGAAGATTTTGCTGGATTTGAAATGCAAGATACTGAAAATGATACCTTTTTCGTCTTTGAAAATCTTGAAGATGATAGTGATTACTGGTGGCGTGTGCAGGCGACTGACCCGAATACTGAGTTGACTTCAATCTCGAATCAAACATGGCATTTCATTACATCAATGCCTGAACCTCCCTCTCCCTTTAACCTGCTGACACCTGAAAATGAAGTAATCATTTCTGTTGATGACAGCCGGAACACATCAATGAGTTGGGAACTTTCAGCGGATCCCGACCCGGGTGATACAACTCAATATGATACCTATATTCTAATTACTGGTTTAGATGAACCAATTTCGTTGCAGTTCCTTAACCTGATAGAAACCAGTATCTCAATTGACTATCCTGAAATTCTGCTACGTTCCGATATTGAATACTGGGAGGAAAGCCTGCTTGTAAACTGGTATGTGGAAACCATATCTGGTGCCGATACCATTGATTGCAACTCCGAGTTCAGTTTCAGAATCGAAGCAAATTCAGGTGTTCCATCGGGTCCATCAGGGTCAGTAATAAAGGACTTTGAGATCCTTTCTACCTATCCGAATCCTTTTAATTCAACTACGTCAATTAGATATAGTTTACCTGTATCTTCCGAAGTCTCCATCAGTTTGTTTGATTTGAACGGTTGCAGAGTTACAAATTTGCTTAATGGCTGGAAATCCACAGGTATGCATGTTGCCGCAATAGAGGCTGCAACTCTACCAGCAGGATTATATATCGTCAGACTCGAGGCAAATGAGATGCTATTATTGCAGAAAGTAGCTGTAATTAAGTAAGTTAAGTCCTCATTTGAGAGAAATAAAAAAGCTCGCTGATATTTCAGCGAGCTTTTTCTGTACGCCCGAAGGGATTCGAACCCCTAACCTCCTGGTCCGTAGCCAAGCACTCTATCCAATTGAGCCACGGGCGCATCTACTTTCAAGACTAACAATAAAGTGATCTGATTGAGTAAAGTCAAGGAATAGGTACTGTGAAAATCTTTGAGATGACTTTTTGTATCTCTTTCAGGTTCGAACGCATCCCTCGACAGTGAATCTACTCCTGTAAAACAGCCTCATCCAGTAGTTGTCCGGTCAAACTGTAAACATTTAAGGTTACCCTCGATCCGTCTACTCTAAAAAGGGTATAATGCGATTGAGTGCTGAATTTTTTGACATCTTGGGTCCAGGGCAATCCCTCTTCCTGCATATAGAATGGAGCTCCCGCTCCTCCTGAAACGATTTGCCAGACAGGTTGTTTAAAACTATGATTAATCCTTGAGGTAATCAATGTGCGGTGGTAACAATGCTCATCCCCAAAATTTGCCGCCACCGCCTTTCCAGTCGCGCAGAATGCCTCCCAAATCTTATCTCGACGCTCAACAACATACCTGCGGTCAATCCCACCATTCCTTTCAGGATCTCCCCCATTGTACCACATCCCATCGCCCACATGACCACCATTCGGGAACATCGGTTCCTGAGCGAACAAATAGATTTGCTCAATTGAATCGTCCTTTCCCGCTTCTAGAAATGTCTGTAATAACCAACGGAATTGTTCATCGAGAACGTACCCTTCGAGATTTCCACCCCACTCTTCTGGACGATTGCTGAACCAATAGTTGTTGTTGAAAACAATAAAACGGCAATGACCGTAATCGAAATGATATACACTTTCGCTGTAGGATGGGGTGCCAAACGATTCCATAGCAGGTCCGTTGGTCGGGTTTACAAACGCTCTCGCAAAACAGGCCTCAGAGCTATTCTCGCCTGTTTTATCAAATTTCAGACCAGAACGACTGCCGTCTTTATAAATATCAAGCGTCAGCTCGTGATTACCCATTACTTCATAAAACGGAATGTAATGCCCGACTGGTTCCATCGCATTTTTGTATGCATCGAGCTGCATTTCTAAATCTTTTGAGCTGGTTGTATTCCCGTTGACCATATCTCCTGTGTGAATAAAGAAGTCAATACCTCTGTTGAAAGCATCCTGAGTAAAACGGCTGACAACCCTGAAGTTTACCCCACCTAATTGCCTTTCGCCGCCACCAACTCCAACCCGGCTGTCGCCCATGACTGCAAATGAGAAGGAATCCAGATCCTTGCCCGGGGTTTTGAAGTAGAATTCTCTGGTTCTTGATGTGTGGTTATCCGCGCTTATCTCGACTTCGTAGAGATATTTCTCGTTCGGCTTCAAATCGGTAATATTTACTTCAAAATGCGTCCCATTTTTATCTCCAGACTCAACAAATGATTTCCCGTCTGTATGCACAATTCCTCGAACTGGCAAATCTGTATCCCAGGATATAACTGCACTGTTATCTGTAATCTGATCTACAAAAGGACCTTGAGTAATTACAGGGACAATTTCATTATTTTGGAATGCAAACCTGCCGTTATATGCCCATGATTGTGCTCGTTTAGGGTTGTATATTTCAATTCGATATGCTATTATCCCACCCTGGTTGTCAGCTAAATTAGCAACATCAATGACCGGGTTCATTAGGGATTTAAGATCAATAGTGACTTTATGCTTTTTATGCTTACCATCAAGATCCTCTTTAACAGCTCTTCGGTATCTGGGTTCCTGCAATAACTGGTCTGGCTCGAATACTCCGTAATAAACTTTGGTTGCAGGGCATTTAATTTTTGTCTTGAAGGTGAGTTTTACCTTCATGTCCCCTTTCATTTTAACTGTGGGCACATCGAGCAGGACCAGATCATTTGATTCAATTTTCTGAAGATCGGGATATTGGGGTAACTTCCCCACCTTGCCTCTGGGAAAATCGGTTGAGAATACTAATGTTTGAAAAATGAGACATATACATAGGCTATAAAGCGCTACATTTTTCCAGTTGCTTCCCAATTGAAATGTGCTGTTTTTCTGTTCATTCATCGGTTTGGATTCCGGATTTAGTTAGTGAAAAATCACTGAAGAAAAACTTTTTCAGGAGTTTAAACTTGGTATTGCAGGGGCTTTCAACTACCTTCTAAAGACGTTCAGGTAATATAGGTAAAATCAGGGAAAAGTAGTACAATGCCCTTTAATAAAAACCGGTTTTTCAGGATAATTCTTTTTCCATTGTACATGGTTTATATTATCCTATTCTCATCATGTGCGCAGCAATCGCTTCAGATCACACTGTTGCATCATAATGATTTCCATGCTGCAAACACACCATTTACGGCGAAGTTGGATACATCGAAATATAATATCAATGGTATTGCCGGGTTAAAAGGTTTAGCTTCTGCTGTTCAGGACACCTCGGCTTCGTCTATGTGGCTTTTCGCAGGAGATGAGTTTACAGGAACACCAATTTCAAGTATGACCAAAGGCGCAAGCCAGATTCAGATTCTGCAGAACCTCGGTATTGACGTCGCTGTTATTGGAAATCACGAATTCGACTACGGCACCTCTCGCGCCCATGCATACTGCGATTCAATCGGTGTACCTGTACTTGGTGGTGCAAATCTTATCAACCCCGATGGGACACCGTTCACAACGGAATTCTACGACACCAATATCGGCGATGTTCCAGTCAGAATTATCGGACTTGTTCCCCCAAATTTGTACGCTCTAACCGGAGATAACGCCACGGGGCACCTCGAGGTTCTCGATCTTGCAGAGTCAGTCAGAAAACACCTCCCCACTCCAGACCGTTTGACAATTGCATTAACACATGTAGGCTTACCAAATGATGTCGAACTCGCAGAAAAAGTCCCTGAAATTGATGTGATTATTGGTGGTCATCAGCACGCAATTGTTGAAAAACCAATTGTAGTTAGCACTGGTGGGGTGCTTGAGGGAGACGACATTTATGGTGATGGGAAAAGCAGGATTCCTGGTGTACTGGTAACTCAAGCCGGTCAGCGTGGGATTTTTCTCGGTGTACTATCTCTCGCTGTTAAGAAAGGAGATATTGTCGCAGTTTCAGGACAGTTGCTGATGAATGACGGCACATTGGCTGAACCCGATCCAAAAATCCAGAAGATTGTCGACAGTCTTGAAGATGAATTTACAAAGTCACTCACGGATACAATAGCCATTTTATCCGCAGATCTGACCCGTAAACCGTGGGGTGAAGAATCAGTACTCGGCAGATGGATCACGGACGCATATCGCTCAGCTACCAACTCTGAAATTGCTTTTCAGAATCCGGGAGGTATAAGAAAAAACCTCGATGCCGGTCCCCTGACCAAAAGGGACATTTGGGAGGTTAATCCTTTTGGCAATTCATTGGTGCAATTTGAAATCACCGGTGAAGAACTATCCACCGTATTCTCCCATATCGTCTCAATGAAAAACGAGCCGCTGGTAGTCTCCGGAATAACTGTCACCGTTAATAAAAGTGATCTAAAAGCAAGTGATCTCATAATTAATGGAATCCCTGTAAATCCGACTGACACATTCAAAGTTGTTACAAACTCTTATGTTTTTGGTCACTTCGAAAAATTCTTCGGTATTGAAAAAGGGGATCGATGGTTCTATGATACTGGTTTCGTAGATCGTGATATTCTGGTTGAAGCTGCTCAAAAAGCAGGTACAATAAGTCCATTGGAAGATTTGAGATTGAAAATTGTTGGTTAGTAACATTGCATTGTACACCGTCAGGATCGAATATTTTCAACCTATTCAATTGTTGTAAGTTTCGTTTGACTTACGAGCAGGTTTAGGGTTGAATATATTCAACCCGTACAAAAAAAGGAACCCGATTAAAAGAAAAATGAATGCAATCAAATACATACTCTTCTTATACGTTATGCTTGGTATTTGCCAAATTGGCTTAACAAAACCCAACTTGCTACAATCCGGTCCCATGGTCGGATATTCGGATTACAAAGAGGTCATGCTCTGGGTGCAGACAACTGAATCTGCCGAAGTAAAAATCGCGTATTGGGTAGTTGGTAAGTCAGAGCAAAAATTTGTAACGGACGTTGTGAAAACTGAAAAGCACAATGCATTTTCCGCAAAGGTCATTGCCGATAAAGTTCAACCTGGAAATCTATACAGCTACGAGCTCTACATTAATAACATCCCGGTCGAACGCCCTTACCAGTTGAAATTCCAGACACAAAAACTCTGGCAATGGCGCGAAGATGCCCCTGATTTCAGCTTCGTAATTGGCGGAGGAACCTACATCAACGAACCTGAAGTCGACCGTCCGGGAGAACCTTATGGACAAGATCCGAAGATCTTCGAGACAATCGTCGAAAAGAAACCGGATTTTATGTTATGGACAGGTGACAATATCTATTTGCGTGAAGTCGACTGGAACACCCGCACCGGAATCCTGCATCGTTATACCCATACACGATCTGCACCCGAAATTCAACCGCTAATCGGAGCCATACACAGCTATGCAATTTGGGATGATCACGATTTCGGACCGAATAACAGCGACCGCAGTTTCTGGAACAAAGAGGCAACACTCGAGTGTTTCAAGCTGTTCTTCCCCAATCCGAGTTTTGGCGTCAATGGCAATCCAGGCACTACAACAATGTTCACCTGGTCAGACGTCGATTTCTTCCTGACTGATAATCGCTATTACCGCAGCCCTAATTATCGGGACAATACGGACCGACAGATATTTGGCGTAGAACAGGTGGAATGGCTGGTTGATGCCTTATGTTTCAGTCGGGCACCTTTTAAGGTAATTGTAGTCGGCAGTCAATTCTTGAATCCGGTGGCCTACGGTGAGAATCACTCAACCTATTCTGAAGAGACTGATCACTTGTTGAAGTTAATCAATCAGGAGCGAATCCCAGGCGTAATATTCATTTCAGGAGATCGACATCACACCGAACTTACGAAAATGAAACGCTACGGAACTTATCCTCTATATGATTTCACAATTTCAGCCCTGACATCCGGACCTCATCATGGTGGAGAAGATGAACCAAATCACCTGCGAGTCAAGGATACATTCGTGGGTGAAAATAACTTCGGGGTTATGAATGTCACTGGACCTCGTAAAGACCGAACATTGACTTGCTCCATCTTCAATCGGGATGGGAAAAAGAAGTGGGATTTTTCGATCAATCAAAACGATTTGAAATAACCAGTAGCGTAGGCGTCCCCGCCTGTGTTTTTTACAATAGGCAAAACGCAGGCGGGGACGCCTATGCTACTTAGTAATCAACTTTGTGGTAAACATAAAATGATAAACAACAAAAAAGTCGTCGTAGTCCTCCCAGCCTACAACGCTGAACATACATTAGAAAAAACATACAACGAGATCCCGTTCGACATTGTTGATGAGGTCGTACTTGTTGACGACGCGAGCAGCGACAAAACCGTTGTTGTAGCCAAAGAACTCGGCATCAAACACATTATCGCCCACAAGCACAACAAAGGCTACGGCGGTAACCAGAAAACCTGTTACACAAAGGCACTGGAACTCGGCGGTGACATCGTCATCATGCTCCACCCGGATTATCAGTACACCCCACGCCTGATACTCGCAATGGCGTCAATAATCGCCAATGATGTATATCCGGTAGTCCTTGGTTCCCGCATCCTGGGCAAAGGTGCGTTGAAGGGTGGAATGCCGCTTTACAAATACTTCTCCAATCGAGTCCTGACTCTGATCCAGAACATGTTAATTGGTCAGAAGCTATCCGAGTATCACACGGGGTACCGGGCATTCTCACGGGAAGTGCTCGAATCCATCAACTTCGAAGCAAATTCTGACGACTTCGTCTTTGACAACCAGATGCTCTCGCAAATAGTATATGCCGATTTCGAGATTGCAGAAGTCACCTGCCCGACGAAGTATTTCGCAGAGGCATCTTCGATAAATTTGAGCAGAAGCATCACATATGGACTCGGCGTTCTTAAGGTCTCCTTTCAGCATTTTCAGCAGCGGAAGGGGATGGCGGAGTTTGAGATTTATGAGGGAATTACAACGAATGATGCGGATTAGGCGAATTATTGTGCCGAAATTCGGAAAGGGGGCATAGCAAGAAATATCGTCACTTCGTCACCCTTTTGCCGGGAAGTGCTTGTGGGTAAGCGATTGACTTGGTGACGGAAAAGTGACGAAAATGACGGAATATGTCGAAAATGCCGAATATGGGAATCAGTTTTCCCAGAAGCCGTGGAAAACTCTTTAATGTACGAAGTTGCCATAAACACCAATTGATTTCATATTAGTTGCTTGATTTTTCTCTCTTGTGGGGTGTCACCTGAGCATAACTATCTGGAGTTACAATGAAAGATATATATTCCATTGCACTTTCCATATTGCTTTTTTCCGGAGCTGTATACTGCATTCCCCATTCGGATTGGGAAATGACAATTATTGATAGCGGCACAGACCTAGATTCTCTTAGTTCTGTTTCAAATCGAGAATACAGAAAGATCATAAGTCCCAGGACCAAGGGCATTGACCGAATTTACCGCCACAAACCAATAACAGACGGAAAAGGACGGGTGTGGCAAATAGAAACAGAACGTGTATTATATGAAGATGACACGACTGCAGGTTGGTTTATCGGCGGATATGATTCTCAAAAAAACAGCCATAACTCAAGATTTCATGTCGTTTTGGACAATGATACAATCTCTTCCTTCCGAGCTGTGAGTCATCATTTGGGATCGAACCCAATTTCAAAAGCGTTTCTCCAGAATGACAACTATCTGATTACATATGATAAATATCTAAAATGCGAAAAACGTGAAGTAATACACTCAATTAATGCATTTGTTAATGGCGAAGACCTGAACTTTAGCTGTAGATATGAAAATTCGCTTGCACCAGCATTTATAGAGGGAAAACTATTCTATCTGTTTCAAAAAAATGGGAAATGGGGCTGGTCTTACGATGGAGTGGACCATCCCGGCTTATGGGATAAGGTTTTTTATGGCGATGGAGGTTATGGTGTTGG
>JABGPL010000071.1 GCA_018644935.1 Calditrichota bacterium
TGGGATCTTGCTGTTGGATATAATTTGCAGGATAATATCCGGGTTTCGATCGTAGGTCTGAATATTCTGAGCAATGACTTCGCAATTTTTGAATACCATAAAGTTACTCCTTTTACTCTTATGTTAAAGGGTTCTTTTGGAACAAACCTGAGTATTTTAGACAACTTACTTTTTTAATTTGACAAAGAAAACCTGTAATAGAGATTTTACAAGATGAATTTACTAAATGTATTGGTCAGCGGTGGTTGGATAATGATCCTCATCGCTATTTCATCGTTAGTTGTGATTGCGATTGGAGTAAGTCGGTTTATGACTCTTCAACGTGAAAACCAGAAATTGTCAGCTTTTATCGCCAAATGGAGGGTGAATCCGGGGAGTGCAGATTCTACAAAATTTCGGGGTGCATGCAAAACCGGGAACTTTGCAATATCCTCAATGGCAGCAGTTTTTGATGCTGAAAAAATGAGTCGGGCAGAAGCTACTGATAGTCTTGAAACTGCGGGCAGGCAGGCTTTATACAAACTGGAAAGTGGGATAGGTGTTATTGGCACACTTGCTGCAGCTACTCCTCTTGTTGGATTTTTGGGAACAGTGACCGGAATGATTCGAGCTTTTATGCAAATTCAGAAGTTAGGCGGAAATGTTAATGCAAACGTTTTAGCCGGTGGTATCTGGGAAGCACTTGTTACCACCGCCGCTGGTCTTGCCGTGGGTATTCTTGCGCTGATTATACATAATTATCTCGCATCTCTCGTAAAAAAAGCAGTATCCTCGATTGAAAAATGTGGTCAATTAACGATGCGCATACTTGGGTCTGGTTATGAAAATTGAGCCTGAAAATCCCTCTTTGACCAGTTTTTCCTTAGCATCACTTACAGATATAGTGATGTTGCTCTTGATTTTTTTCCTATTATCGAGTACATATATAGTACAACCGGGGATCAAAGTCAGTCTGCCAGCGAGTGAAACCTCACAGGTCGTTGATGAGAAAGCAATAATGGTTACTATAGGTCGGGAGGGCACAGTCTGGGTTGGTGACGAACGGACCGGGATGGAAGGACTCGCATCCAACTTGCGCCGTCAGATTATTCACGGCTCCAATCAGACGATAATAATTAATGCTGATCGACAAGTTTCGATAGAGACCACAGTTGCCGTAATTGACCGAATAAAGGCAGCCGGTGGGGAGAAGTTCTTAATTGCAACCATGAAGGAAGAGCAGTGACCGATAGATCTGATTCACATATCGGGTGGATACTATCTCTGATGGTACATGGATTGCTCATTATGGCATTTGTTATGACAAATTTCGAGCTGAAACCATTCGATTTAGACTATACTCCGGTTACATTTGCTCCTCTCGCGGAAATTAAACCTGGTGGTGGACCAACCTCCCCGAAATGGGGTGGAGCTCAACCATTGGTCGAATTACCTAAACGTCCAATGCTAAACGAAACATCCCCGCTTCTGAAGCTCCCCGAGAGCAACCGTCAGGCTGTAATCGCGCCTGTCACAAGTGGCAAGCCTAACCTGTCCAGCCTCGAATCGCTGCACCCTGGTCAACGGATGCCTCTACAGGCTATTGTATCTGGGAAGAAAGAACGAGCACCAATAAAGCCTGTGCCGATCAGTGATGCAGCCCTATATGGACAGCGAACTGACATCGTTGGAGACCAGTTAGCAAATGAGGATATGTTCACCCTCGCATGGGATGGTCCAGCGAGAGTGAGGACTTCTGGAATTACCCCGGAGTTTCCTGTTGGGTTGAATAATGCAGCAACAGTCAGGCTTGAGTTGATTGTCGCTCCGGATGGCAGTGTTATATCGGTTCGTCCCCTGACGAAAGGGCTACCCCAACTTGAACAAGTTTCAATTGCGGCATTGAAAACTTGGCGTTTTAACTCACTTGATAAAGGTTTAGCTCAGCAAAACCAAAAGGGAATAATCACTTTCATTTTTCAGTTAAATTGAGAAATTATGACTAAACGAACGGCAGCAGAAGGCAAGATGAGAAAATACAAACTATTGCGGTTTTGGGTAAGTTTACTCGACGCAATAGGTTGGGCAGTCCTCATTTTTGCGACAGTGGCAATGGTAATCGCCATAGGGACAATTATGTCCCCTGATATCGCAAAGTTCCTGAAAACTCAGGATTTACTTGATGATATCCCTCGAATGATAATCATCTGCTTCGGTTTTTATATAGTAGCAATAGTTTTGCTATGTATCGGAGAAATCCTCTCCGCTCTTTTGAATATTTCTGAGGATGCACTTTATATTAAAGATCTTGTTGATAGGAAGCTTGTTGACACGAGGCCGGATATCCAGGATCTACAGGAGGTTGTGGAATCATTGGGGCAGGGAAAAATTGTGCAGGGAAAAGGAGGGGGAGGTCCCGGAATTGAGGTCTTGAGGGATTACATTAAACAGGAATTCAAGAAAAACGAATCAGCTCAGAAAGTTACCGGCGAATTCCTGCTGAAAACTCAACAGAGATCTACCAAAGAACGAAGAGTGTTAAGTGACTTTCTTTATAATCATTTAAACGAGATACAGTCAGAGATTACCTCTTTGCATGACCTAATTAATGTTGAGCTCAAACAACGTCGTAAAAAACCTCAAAAAGCCAGGAGGGATGAGAGCAGGAGGGATGAGAGCAGGAGAGATGAGAGCAGGAGAGATGAGAGAGAGTATGAGGAACGTAGTGTTGTTGAAGATAACATGCAGATGTATGGCAAGTCAAATTCAGAAGATGAAGAAGTAGATTATCCGCCAAAAACCCCTAAATCGAAGTCAAATGGTTTAGCAGCCTTTCCAGATGAGGAGGTAGATGATGATGTTGTTGATGATTATGTCTCACCTTTTCCTGAAGATGAGGATGAATCTGAAGAGGCGTCTATCTATTGATCCAGGGGTTATATGATATTCTCATTGAAGTTGAAAATTGTTACATGTGCAAGGATCAGGTAATTTCAAGTTCTTAGATTTTCAATCTCTGTGAAAAAGAATTGATCGGAAAAGCTTTCCGAAAATTATCTTGACTTGTGCTAATTTAAAAGTTAAATTCATTATCTGTGCGAAAAATGAAGGGCGATTAGCTCAGTTGGTTAGAGCGCTGGTCTCACATATCAGAGGTCACTGGTTCGAATCCAGTATTGCCCACACATAGATTTCTGGAGGTTGCTCAGGTGGTTCAAGGAAAGAAAATAGTTAATCAACAAGAATTGCAATCAATGGTTAACTATTGGCGTAAGAACGGTGAGACGATTGTGTTCACGAATGGCGTATTCGATATTTTACATCGTGGTCACCTTATTTCTTTTGAACTTGCGGCAGGTTTTGGTGACAGACTTGTAGTTGGTGTTAATAGTGATGAATCTGCAAGATCTCTATCAAAGGGCCCGGATCGTCCATTTGTGTCACAAAACGACAGGGTATCTCTCGTTGCTGCTTTCGGGCTCGTTGACGCCGCAATTCTGTTCAGCGAAGAGACTCCGCTCGACCTGATCGCATTGATTAAGCCAGACGTGCTTTTGAAGGGGGAGGATTATGCGATTGATCAGATCGTTGGACGAGAATTTGCTGCAAGGGTTGAAAGGGCTCCTATTCTACCGGGCTATTCGTCCTCAATAATAATAGACAGAATTCAGAATTCGCGAGAAGAAGCTTCATAAATGTTTGATAATCTGACTGGTCGACTTGAGACGTTTGTTCGCAATTTACGCGGACAGGGAAAACTCAGCGAGACGAATGTAAAAGACACACTCAGAGAAGTGCGTAGAATTCTGCTTGAAGCTGATGTTAGCTTGAAGGCCGCCAAAGCTTTTGTAAGGGATGTCCAGGAAAAATCACTCGGACACGAAGTCTTAAAGAGTGTAACTCCCGGTCAACAAATGGTCAAGATCATTCACGATGAGCTCGTGAGTTTTCTCGGTGGTGCTTCTGAGCCTATTCGGTTTGGTAAGTCACCATCACCAATTTTGGTTGTCGGTTTGAATGGTGCTGGCAAAACCACAACTTCTGCCAAACTTGCTGCACATCTGCGGAAGCGTGGCAGGAAGCCATTACTTGTCGCAGCTGATACATTTCGACCGGCTGCTATCGATCAGCTTGAAACTCTTGGTCGCCAAATTGACATTCCCGTTTTTTCTGGAGACAGAAAGAACGCTCTTAAAACAGTTGCAGACTCACGAGATTATGCTCGTGAGTTAAGTTTGGATTGTTTGATAATAGACTCTGCCGGCAGGATGGCTGTCAATGATGAGTTGATGAATCAACTCCAGGAGATGCAGGATGCGATAAAACCGCCTGAAACTCTGCTGGTTGTCGATGGAATGACGGGGCAGGACGCGGTCAGATCAGCAAACGCATTCCTTGAACGAATCGAGTTGACTGGATTGGTGATGACCAAGCTCGATGGAGATAGTCGCGGTGGTGCAGCGCTTTCAATAAGATGGGTCACTGGAAAACCGATTAAATTTATCGGTGTTGGTGAAAAAACAAATGATTTTGAACAATTCCACCCTGACCGGATGGCTGGTCGGATTCTGGGATTGGGTGATGTTGTTTCCTTTGTTGAGAAGGCACAGGAAGCTGTAGACATTGAATCAGCCCAGAAGATGGCTGATAAGCTGGCAAAGCAGCAATTTACGTTTGACGATTTTCGTGAACAGCTTCACCAGTTAAAGAACATGGGACCGCTTGAGTCGGTCCTTGGAATGATTCCCGGTATGAAGTCCATAAAGGGATTGCAGGTTGATGAAAATCAGTTTGTGGTTGTCGAGTCAATAATTGATTCCATGACACCTGCTGAACGAGAGGTGCCGAAGATTATCAACGGTAGCCGTCGGCGCCGAATTGCTCAGGGCTGTGGTAGGTCTGTTCAGGATGTTAACCGGTTACTCAATCAGTTCGAGCAAATGCAGAAAATGATAAAACGTTTTGGTAAAAAAGGTCCAAAGTTTCCTGGTGGATTTCCTGGAATGCCGGGCTTTTAATTTATAAGTAGTAAAAGAGTGTTTCGTCCAATTTTATAGAAAGTTGTTAAACTTTTTGTAGTTTGTACAAGTCTCACAATTGATTGATACTGATTAGATATGATGAAGACTCCTTGGTCACATAGAATCATCTGGGCACTTGATTGCCTGTTTTTCGGGTTTTTACTCGATTTAATTCTACCTATGCCTCAAGTATCTTATCTCAGTGCGCTGGCGTTGTTTCTTGCTGGATTTCTGGGATTGAATCATATTGAAAGAGTTATTCAGAGGTCAAAAAGCGATCGTGACTCAATAGCACTTGTGTTAACAATAAGTTTGGTCCTTTTATTTTTTGGAGAATGCGTATTAATTGCATTCGGAATAGTGGGAACAAGCAGGTAATTTAGTTTCTACTTGAACCTTGTCCAGTTCTTTTTTGGAATTGTACTCGTGTTCAAAACAAATTTGGAGAAAAGAATTTGTCAGTAAGACTTAGATTGACTCGGATGGGTCGAAAAAAACGACCGTACTATCGTATTATTGCAGTCGATAGCAGAAAGAAACGTGATGGTTCGTTTATAGAGCGACTTGGATATTATCACCCTCTAAACGACCCGCCGACGATAAGTGTAGATGGTGAAAAAACCTTGAAATGGCTGCGCGTTGGTGCCCAACCTTCTTATACAGTTAGAAGTATTTTGCGAAAAGTTGGTGTTTGGTATCGATTCAAACTTGAGAAGAGGAAACTTCCAGAAAGCCAGATCACTGAAATGATGCTTGAGTGGATGAAAGAAAATTCACCAAAAGAGCCGGAAGTTAAAGAAGTGGCCGTTGCAGAACCTGTAGCCGCTCCAGAGGAAGAGGTAGCAAAGCCTGAAGCCTCTGTTGCAGAAGCAGTAGCTGCTCCCGAGGAAGAAGCAGCAAAGCCTGAAGCTTCACCTTCTGAAGAACCGAAGGCAGACTCTGGCGAGGAAAAACCGAAAGAAGAAAAAGCCGACTGAGTGGAGGCTTAGAACTTTTGGTTAAAAACAATGGTATTGGACTGCCGGGAACAACAGTATCTGGTCCAGTAGATCCAATAGTAATAGGCAGGATTGCGAGACCTGTCGGAGTTAAGGGAGAGGCAAAGACGGTTAGTACCTCTGGTTCTCCGGATATTATTCTTAACAAAAGCAGAATAGTATTAAGGTTTCAAGATCAATATCGCTCTTTGAGAGTATCACGCTCCCAGCTTACGGGAAAGTGGATTCGATTGAAATTTGTAGGAATCAATACACCGGAAGAAGCCGCAGTTTTAAACGGTGCAGAGATTGTTATCCCTGCAGCAGATCGACCAGAATCTGACGAACATGAGTATTATGTTGATGATCTGGTTGGCTGTACGGTAATCGCGGATGACGGTGAGGAGATAGGTTTTCTCCAGGAAGTGTGGCATCAGGGTCATCATGACATCTGGGTAATTGATGGATTAGGCGGTGAGGTTTTAATTCCGGCTGTGAAAGAGTTTATCCTGAGTGTAGATCTTGAAAAACACATGATTACCATCAAGCGGGTTGAAGGTCTCCTGGATTAGCTATGAAGCTTGAAATCATAACCTTATTCCCAAATTTCTTTGAAGGTATCTTTTCGCAAAGCATATTAAAACGTGCATGTGAAAGTGGTATTTTTGAATACCGAATTCACGATCTTCGTGAATTTACCACCGATAAACATCATCAGGCAGATGATTATAGATTCGGTGGAGGATCTGGAATGTTATTAAAACCTGATCCATTTTTTAGAGTGATGGAGGAAATAATGAAGAGAGCGGAAACCCGCCCTCTGGTTATCTTCCCATCTGCTCAGGGCGCGGTATTTAACCAGGAAATTGCGGACTCAATTGCGCGTGAACCTCATCTGGTTTTCCTTTGTGGTCATTACAAAGGTATAGATCAGAGAGTTATTGAACGCTGGGTGGACAGAGAATACTCACTTGGTGATTATGTAATCACCGGAGGAGAGACGGCTGCCACAGTAATGATTGATGCTGCAATTCGAATGATTCCCGGAGTTCTTGGGAATCTGGATAGTGCACTTACGGATAGTTTCAGGGATGGTTATCTGGACTGTCCACATTATACTCGACCCGATGAGTTCGCTGGTTTGCGAGTTCCCGAGCTTTTGCTCGGTGGGCATCATAAGAACATCAATATCTGGCGTCAGGCAATGTCGCGTGTGATTACGAAACACCGTCGTCCTGACCTATTGAATATACAGGATAACAAAGAACCATGGAAAGCTGGAAAGAAATAATCCAAACCCCAAGAGTAAACGAACTTCCTAAGTTCGGACCCGGAGACAATGTCGATGTGCTGTACCGGGTGATTGAGGGTGAGAAGGAAAGAATACAGGTTTTTAGTGGAGTCGTCATTGCGAGACATTTTGACGAGGCAAACTCCACATTTACCGTACGGAAAATCGGAAGTGGTGGGATCGGTGTTGAGAGAATCTTCCCGGCAAACAGCCCATTTATTTCAGAAGTAAAAGTGAAGCGACTCGGGTCAGTTCGACGCGCAAAGCTTTACTATCTCCGCGGTAAGAAGGGTAAAGCCGCTCGTGTAAAAGAAAAAGTTACACAATACAGGAAAAAGGCAAAGAACTAATTTGGTTCGTGCGTTTTTTCAGCATGAGTGCGGTTATTACCAAACCTGATTAATCTTGTAAATCAGGCTTGTGTTTAGCAAAGCTCAGGCTTCAGAGATGTCCAAATGTCTCTGAAGCCTGAACTCTATTTTGCTGTTTTTCAATAATTCAGAAACAGAATTTTTGTAACAAGTTGATCTACTCAATTCAACATGATTATTCTGTTGTGAATTCAACACATACACCTTTCAGGTCAATGGTGCTCATGAGTTCCGAGAACAAAGACAATTCACTCAAGGGTATTGTTCTAACATCGTTGTTTGCCGCGGCGGGAGCTGCTGGTGGTTATCTGATGATGTTTGTACCCAACGTGGAAATACTAACTCTTTTCATGTTCATAAGTGGATATGTACTTGGAATTTCAAAGGGTGTCACCTCTGCAATTATCGCTTCTGTTTTATACTTTGGGTTGAATCCCCAGGGTGGGATGTTCCCCCCACTTCTAATTGCGCAGATTTTAGGTTTGTCAGTCGCTCCAATTGCCGGTTCATTCTATTTTAAAACAGTAAAGAAGATCTCCCCCTCACAATTCAATAGACACCTTCTGATTGCAGTTTCTGCAGTTACAGTTACTGTATTGTTTGATTTGTTGACAAATGTTGCATTTCCGATTTCAACAGGAATGGGCTTCAAAGGCATAATCAGCACTCTGATTCTCGGCATCCCATTCAGTCTAATGCATATCAGCAGTAACCTCTTAATCTTCCTGTTTGTGACACCTCCATTGCTGAAACTTGTGGATACCAATGTCAACTATCATTAATCCAAGACACCACTTCTTCAGATGGATGGGGCAGTCAATACTCTGGGTCATAATGTTTCTCTTGTTTAGCGATGCTGTTGCAGATTCAACAACGGTGAAACAGAAAATGGGATTTACGCTCTTTAATCCTGTTTATGAGATTAATGCACTTGAAGGATGGGTAGAATATGGATTAACTTCTTCTCAAAGAAATCTTCTGAATATATCTAATTCGGCTGACCTCCTTTCCTCCGAAATTTCATTCCATGCACAAAAACTCGGAGTCCATGGACGTGAAAACGCTCTTAGCTCAAACGGAGTAGGTGCAGAGGGTACCAGACTCGAGTGGCGAGGTAGACCAATGCGAAATCCTCGAAACTGCCGGGCTGATTTTAATCGGATTGCACCACTGTCTATCGGTGGCGTGAGATCTTCCTCTAACTCAATGTTATCAGGAGTTATCGGAACGGGTGGCGTTGTGGAGTTCTCTCCATTGAGTATTAACACTGATGAACCGGTAACCACGTTACATCATCGAGATGGATATTATGGTTTTGAGCCAGTCGAATTTATTCATGCACGACGAATATCTTCAGGTACATCCATAGTAACGGGTGGCTATTTCTCAAAAACAGCTGGGAAAATAGAGCATTCTCGTCATGAGGGTCATATTGTTTGGGGTGAGCTGAATCATCAGATAACAAAAAAAAGTAAAATTGCTCTTACATTAATGAACAGGGGAGATAAGACCGGTATTTCCATGACCGGCAGGACGATTAACTTTAATGACAATGACTGGGATCTTGAATACAATCTGGCATTTAATGATTCATCAAAATTGAAAGTTTCCGGCTATAAAACCTGGCGAACCGAAGACGATTCAACTTTTCATGATTACGCTCAAGAGGCTGGAGTTGATATATCATTTTTCGACAATGATTTTCTTTTCAATAATGTCTCTATTGGCGGTATCGGTGCCGATTTAAGAATTGGTAGAATGGATATTGAGTTTCCAGCTGAAAATAATGTTTTACTCACTGAGATTGAAGGTTCATTGGGTTGGAGAGATCAATATAAGAACTTCTCTTTGTGGGCGATTGCTGGTTGCTATGGTTGGGGTCCCGAAAGAATCGGACTAACAGGGAACGCAGGTGCAGAGTATAAAACTAATCGATTAGGATCAGGTTATATCAATATTTCACAAGCGGTTAATCCTCATTCACCAGAAATCATGTTTGCCGATTTTAAGGAAGAAAGACCCACTGACGATCTTAACCTGCTATGGCGGAATAGACCCGAACTGCCAATAAAAGGTCGAATATTGCCTGTCACTATTTCTATTAATCAGGAATTAGGTTGGAAATATTCGGAAGAAGATCCAAAATGGTTCAACTACCTTTCTGACATCAACCTGGATATATCAGTTTTCCGAAAAGAGATTCAGAATCCGGCAGTCTGGACGGTCGAGAATAACAACCTGCTTATACCATTCACAGCTCAGAATAGACTGATAACAGGGTGGAAATCCAATTTGCGATTAAAGCATGAACAGTATAGGGGCAGTTTCTCAATTATTGGTTTAAGTCGTGGAGACCTGGCTGAAAGAGGCGTACCTGTGATAAGTGCTGAACCAACAATCAGGTTGAATTGGGAATGTGGGTGGCACATTGTTCATTGGGGGGAAGACTTTGAAGGGGACGTCAGTTTCAGTGGTCAATGGTTTAATTCTTTCCTTTCCTACGAACCTGGCCAGTGGGAAAGACTGGGCGGAGCCTATCCACTTGACTTTAAGCTCCAAATGAGAATTTATGGATTTACTCTCTATTGGGGGCTGCATAACTGGAACTCGTTTAATTATCGTCTGGTCTCGGGGTATCAAATGATCCATAAAGAGGAGTACTTTGGGATTCACTGGCTTCTTTTCAATTAGTAGCAGTTGTTCCCCCTCCTTAAATCCCCTAACAAACAAGGGGGATATGTATGTGTGTATGAATTGCACCCGCAACTGGTTTGGGAGATTTTGAGTGACAATTTTCTAAAGGATGGGGTTAACTCCAAATTCAATTTTTGACAGCAGTGATTTTCAGTTAAATGATAGTGTAAGAACATCAGGGTGAAAAAAATGGCAGGAAATGGAACTGATCGTGAACAATGGCAGTCTCGCATAGGATTTGTTCTTGCTGCTGCGGGTTCCGCAGTTGGTTTAGGAAATATCTGGAAGTTTCCCTTTGTCGCCGGAATGAATGGTGGTGCTGCATTCGTGTTGTTTTACCTGTTTTCGATTCTGATTATTGGATTGCCGATAATGCTGATCGAGTTTTCGATAGGTCGTAAAACACAACGTAATCCTGTAGGAGCTTTCAAATCTTTAGCCCCGGAAGGACCATATTTTTTAATAGGTGCTCTCGGTGTATTTACTGGTTTTATAATACTATCCTATTATAGTGTTGTTGCTGGCTGGACTTTAGCCTATGTAGGTGAAGCATTATCAGGTACTTTCGGTAACTTTAACGATCCCTCCTTCGCATTGGAAGTAGTTGAGGCTAAAGTCGCAGGAATGCTGGGTGTTGCTCAAAATGCTGTTCCGTGGCAATCCATTCCAGATAGCCTTTCATCCTGGGGTACACTCCATGTGTCCCTTGAAAATGGTGGAGCTGTTCCTGACACCCTACTACCTCAAATTGCCGGTCATCAATTTGAGGAATTTGCGTTGAAATCAGCGTGGCCACTCATTACACATGCCCTGTTTATGGTGATTTGTGTTGCTGTTGTTTTTAAGGGTATAAAGAGTGGGATTGAGAAATGGAACCGGATATTGATGCCGACTCTTTTCGTCATCATAATCCTACTGGTAATTCGTGGCGTAACACTTGAGGGCTCTGAAAAGGGGTTGGCATTTTTATTTGCTCCGGATTTTTCAAAAGTCATGGACACCAAGGTCTGGCTAACCGCACTCGGACATGCGTTCTTTACTTTGTCAATAGGAATGGGGGCAATGTTGACTTATGGGTCCTATCTCGATAGAAATGAAAATCTACTTAAAAGCGCATTAATGATCATTGTCCTGGATACGGTTGTTGCTCTGCTTGCGGGAACTGCGATATTCACTGCAGTATTTGCGATGGGATTTGAACCTGCCCAGGGTCCCGGGCTGGTATTTTACGTACTTCCCGGGATGTTCTCAGTAATGCCGGGTGGGTGGTTTGTCGGTATATTGTTCTTTCTTTTGCTTTCCATTGCTGCGGTTACATCTGGAGTTTCAATCCTCGAGGTTGTTACAGCATATTTTGTCGACGAGAAGGGGTGGTCAAGAAAAAAAGCGACAATTGTTTTTGCCGGTGTGATATTTCTACTCGGTGTTCCATCTGCTCTGTCATTTGGGATATTAAGTAATGTTAAAATATTCGGGATGATATTGTTCGATTTTTTTGATTATCTCTCGTTTAAATATATGTTACCAATTGGTGGATTACTGATGGTATTATTCACCATTTTTCGCTGGAAACCTTCAGAGCTCATCAAGGAGCTTCGACAGGGCAATCCCGCGTTGAAGGTTTCAGTTGGAATTTCTACAGTGATCCTGATACTGGCAGCGATTTTCATTTCTGTTATCTTTGTTGTTGAGTTAATGGGCTAGTAACCTAATTTAAGTTATCTTTGCACGCTCAGGTATGATTATCTGACTGCAGTAAAACAGGCAGGCTTTGTATGAAAAAACGGATTTTATTAAAGGCACTTGGCGATCGGGAGTCATTTAACGCTCTCGATAATGCATTCGAGCAATTTAATCGAGCCGCCAAGATTTTAGAGCTGACCGAGGATCAAATTGCAATGATTATGGAACCTCGCAGGATAATCGAGGTTCAACTCCCGATTCGGATGGATGATGGTCATGTAAAACTCTTTAAGGGCTTCCGGGCTCAACATTCAATGATCAGGGGTCCTGCGAAAGGTGGAGTAAGATTCCATCAGGATGTCAGCGTGGATGAAGTCAAAGCACTGGCATTTTGGATGACTTACAAGTGCGCGGTTGTCAACATTCCAATGGGTGGGGCAAAGGGTGGTATCATTGTTGATCCCAATGAGTTAAGCGATAGTGAACTCGAACGACTAGCCAGAAGATATTTTTCGGAATTAATAGATGTGTTTGGCCCGGATACTGATGTTCCGGCTCCTGATGTGAACACCAATCCGCAAATAATGGCATGGTTTATGGACACCTATTCGATGCACAAACGACAGTACCTTCCCGCTGTTGTTACCGGAAAACCAAAGGCGCTCGGCGGTTCACAGGGAAGGGGTACTGCAACTGCAATGGGAATGGTACACTGTGTACGTAACGCAGCGGAGCATTTTGATTTGGACATGAAGAATCTAACAGTTGCTGTTCAAGGCTATGGTAATGCGGGTTCGTGGGCTGCAAAATTATTGCATGACGATGGTTGTACAATTCGAGCTATTTCTGATATTTCAGGGGCATATATCTCCAAAGATGGAATTGATCCCCAGTTAGCAATTGATTTTGTTCGAAGGAATAAGAAACTCGCCGGTTTTGAAAAAGAGAAAGGCATCAAGAAGCTTACAGATCCAATGGCACTGCTTGAACTTCCAGTTGATGTCCTTATACCAGCAGCACTGGAAAACCAGATTAGTAATTCAAATTCTCCTCGAGTTCAAGCGAAGATCATTGCCGAGTGCGCAAATGGTCCTGTTACTCCAAAGGCGGACGACATTCTCACAGAAAATGGAGTTTTTGTCATCCCTGATATTCTCTGCAATGCAGGTGGTGTGACGGTATCTTATCTCGAATGGGTACAGAATCGGATGGGTTACTATTGGTCGAAAGAGAGAATTGCTGACAACCTGAAAGAAATCATGGATAATGCATTTGCAACGGTTCTCCAAACCTCGCTTGAGAAGAAGGTTACAATGAGGACAGCTGCGTTTATCGTCGCGATAGACAGGGTTGCTGAGGCTGCTGAATTGCGAGGATTATACTCCTGATTTAAGTCGAGATGTTTGTCCGTAAGTTAAAACCGAGATTGTTCATTATTTTGATGAATGATCCCGGTTTTTTCTTGGAAAAATCGGAACTAATTATCATATTATTCGTAGTATTCACAATTAGGTGAAAAAAAGGTAATTAACTTCCTTGAGGAGGATATAAATGAAACACGACAGAATTTGGAACTTCAATGCAGGTCCCGCTGCACTACCTCTCGAAGTGTTGGAGAAGGTACATGAGCAATGGTTTAATTTTCAAGGTTCAGGAATGTGTGAGATTGAGATGTCTCATCGCTCCAAAGAATTTGATGCTATTCACAATAACACCATTGCGATGATGAAAAAGCTGCTTGGTCTGGGCGACAATTATCACGTCCTGTTCGTTCAAGGTGGAGCGAGCCAGCAGTTTGGAATGCTCCCAATGGGATTTCTCGATAAGAATAAGACCGCAGATTACATTAATACAGGTACCTGGTCAACCAAAGCGATAAAAGAAGCACAATTATTTGGTAATGTCAACGTCGCATTCGACGGAAATGAAGTTGATTTCATGCGTTTGCCGAAACAGGAAGAGTTGAAACTCTCCGCCAATGCCGAATACCTGCATTTCACCAGCAACAATACGATTAAGGGAACACAGTTTTTCGATTTCCCAAAGACAGAAAATGGCATTCCATTGGTTTGTGATATGTCAAGTGACATTCTTTCACACCGCTTCGATCCCGCACCATTCGGTATGATGTATGCCGGTGCGCAGAAGAATCTTGGACCTTCCGGTGTTACGCTTGTTATATTACGTGACGATTTCTACCAGAAAGCGAGCACAAACGTTACGTCAATGTTGAAGTACAAGACACATGTTGACAAGAACTCACTCTACAACACGCCGAACACATTTGGTATTTACCTGATGGGTCTCGTGCTGAACTGGATAGACGGTCTCGGTGGTCTTGAAGGCGTTGAGAAAATCAACAAAGCCAAAGCAGACTTACTTTATGGAACCATGAAGGAATCAAACGGTTACTACCGCTGCCCGGTTGCAGAAGACAGCCGCAGCTGGATGAACGTCTGCTTCCGTCTTCCGTCAGAAGAGCTCGAGGGTATGTTTGTCGCACAGGGTCTTGAAGCCGGTTTCTGTGGCATGAAGGGTCACCGCAGCGTTGGTGGTTGCCGCATATCGATGTATAATGCATCCCCACTACAGGCCATTGAAGATGTTACTGCCTTCATGAAAGATTTCATGGCGAAGAACGGTTAGTTCAGTAGGTCGAACATTCCTGTTCGACAATCCGTCGAAAGATGGATTTGGTGTAAGTTGTTGTTAATTCAAGAATCCCGCTGTCGCGGGATGGACAGGCAAGAATGCCTATCCTACTGAAAACAGTTTTGGAGATAAAATAATGAGAATATTAGTTAACGACGGAATGGCGGCCATAGGGCAGAAAATGCTCGAGGATGCCGGACATGAAGTCATTACAGACAAGATCCCGCAGGAAGAACTCGCGGGTAAAATAGGTGATTTCGATGCTATTGTCGTCCGCAGCGCAACCAAGGTTCGCAAGGACTTAATCGACGCTGGCAAGCCCCGCTTCCGGGCAGTTGTCCGCGGTGGAGTTGGCATCGACAACATCGACCATGTATATGCGGGCGAGAATGGCGTTAAAGTCATGAACACACCCGCTGCAAGCTCGCCTTCAGTGGCTGAGCTCGCTATCGCCCACATGTTCGCAATTTCCCGTCACGTCGTTCAGGCAAACCTGACAATGCGCAAGGGTGAGTGGAACAAGAAACAGTATAAGGGTGTCGAACTCGGTGGCAAGACACTTGGCGTGCTCGGAATTGGCCGCATCGGTCAATCATTGGCACAGAAAGCAATGGGACTTGGCATGAAAGTGATCGCTTATGATCCCTTCATCAAGAGCCTCGATATGGATGTCGAACTGATGAGTATGGACGAAGTGTTGGCTCAAGCCGACTACATTTCACTGCATATGCCGGCACAGCCCGACGGTCCTGCAATCGGAACAACTCAATTCGGTTTGATGAAAGACGGTGCTTTCCTGATCAATTGCGCCCGTGGTGGAGTGGTAGACGAAGCAGCAATGATCACAGCTCTCGACTCAGGCAAACTCGCCGGAGCCGGCGTCGACGTTTTTGTCGGTGAACCCAAGCCGGACGACAAAGTCCTGAACCACCCCAAGATCAGCGTAACCCCGCACATCGGAGCCTCAACAGGTGAAGCTCAGGATCGGATCGGGATTGAAGTTGCTACGCAGTTGATCGACTTTTTTAAGTAGTACTTATATTGAAGTATTGGCAGACGCCACGTCTGCTGAAAGAAACCCCCAACTTGAACGAAGTTGGGGGTTTCTGTTTTTGTGTACGGGCACGTTGCGATGTGCCCTTTTCTCAGTTGTTACTAATTTACTGTATGGGTGATTCACGAATCGGCCTGTCCATATAGCGTGTCGGACTCAATTTAATACTTTTCTCCTATTACTCAGTAATACAAACCTTTAGAAGATACATGTCTGGACGAGCCAGACGATGCCACCCACCATTGAAAACGGGGCAACTCTGACCTATATTTAACTAGGATGGTAATAAATTGTATTTTGATTAATAGGAGGACTTTAAGGTTCACAGAATGTGCAATTATTTTCAAAAGAGCTTGAGATGAAACGCAGAAACCCCCTCAAACCATACCCCATTACATTAGCAATGTTGTTTTTAATTGCATTGACACCATTGTCGCTTCACGCACAACCGGAGATAGAATGGTCTCACTTATATGGAGTGGATGAAACAGTGAGGCATTACTGCTGGAACGTTGCCAAAACACCCGACAATCATATTCTAATGGTTGGCAGAGCTCAAAATTTTCCCGAGGATATTTTGTATCGCTTATCAACATTTGTTTTGAAAACGGATATCAACGGTGAAGAAATTTGGTCACGGGCGTATAGAGAGGGATTAAACGATGAAACTGCCTATTGCATTTTACCTTCAAGTGATAATGAATATATTATTGGTGGTTTCGTTGAGAGTAATATTGATGAACATGATGTTGAGAGACAGTTCATCTACTCTTTGGCTACATGTATTGATGAAGATGGTGGGGTAATTTGGCGGAAGCAATATCAACTTGAACAATGCTCAAAGATATACAGCCTGGTTGAAGCAAACGATGGTGGTTATTACATAACAGGCATGGTTTACTCGGTTGAAAGCGGAAGGGATGGATATTTATTACGAACTAATTCAGAAGGTGATTCTTTATGGTCACGGTACTTTGGTGAGGGTGGAAATGAATTCTTCAACAAGGTTATCCTGCTTGATGATGGAAACTTAGTGTTGATCGGTGCGACTGCATATTCGTTCGGAACAGGACGTAGCAGTTTTTATATTGTGAAAGTTAATGCTATGGGCGAAGAAATTTGGTCAAGGGTTATAGAAACTGAGTCGTCAGAAACAACAATAAATGCAATTCAAACCTCAGATGGTGGATTTGCTGTGGTGGGATGGACAGGACTTTCTCCCAGGTATCCCCGGATATTAAAGATAAATGAGAATGGAGAAGTAGAGTGGATGCATATTTATGGTGATGACCAACACCATATACAAACGTTCCATTCAATTTTGGAAACGGAAGATCAAGGATTTGTGGCAATTGGTTACCAGCATTCTCCCTCGGTGGAAACTGGCTATTTAGTACGGACCGATAGAAATGGTAACGCACTATGGTCTCAAACATACCAACTCGGTGATTTAAGTTCTACCTGTACTGGTATCAACCATTCAGAGGATAATGGGTATTTAATTTCAGGCTTCGCCAGATTTGAGAGGGGAGTGTTTGATCGCTTTTGGCTGTTTAAAACCGATCCCGACCCCGTTGGAGTTCCCATCCTCGTCAATCCTGCGATTCCAGATCAGAACATCCTAAGTCCCTGTTATCCAAATCCGTTTAATGCTATAACGAACATATCATTTGACATGGCTGGAAAAGGACATGTTCAGTTAGGAATATTTGACATGATTGGGCGCAAGGTCAGTGATTTAATTGATACAGATATGGAATCTGGGCAATACAACTTTTCCTGGGATGCTGCTGGTCTTGCTTCAGGGGCTTATCAGTGCCGGATGCGAGTTGGTGAACAGGTTATTACTCAGAAGTTAATATTTACTAAATAATAACTGATTATGGGTTAGGTGAGGAAACCTGGCTCAACTCAATAATGTCCCGGGATTTACACTATTAGGTTTTTAGGCATTGGCTCAGGAAGAATCGCGCATGTGCGCGATGGACAAGCAGGAATGCTTATCCTACCGATATGGGTAATCTTATCGCTTTATAGTACTGTCACTCTACCAAAACAACCTTCCGTGTTTCAACATGTCCTGAAACCTCTGCGCTCAATAGATATGCACCTGTTGTCAATCCATCGGCATGGATAACTGCCTTAATAATGAGAGACCAACAACACATTGGATTGTGAATTTTCCAATATGTTGTTAATTAGAAAGAACCAGGCAGGATATTACAGAGTGTTACCCAATAATAATGTGAGTTGGTATCAGAACATCCTTTAAATAATTACAGAGTGTAATCTCGACTTGTAGTTGTTGATAAAAACAATCGTGGAAGATCTTCACAAACCGCTTACTACTCGGCTATCCATCCTATTAATGGTCTAATCCATATTCTGTACAATTATAATCTATCTTGCAGGTTGAGTTGTTTACAAAGTGTAAACAAAATTAGTGTCGGATTAGGTAACTATTTAATAATTCTGTAAAAACACCAGGCTTCAGTTCTATCTGAAATCCCTATTTTACCCCGCCATCTGTTGATGGTGAGTAACGCATCGTTCTGGGATATTAATCCATTTCGCATCGCTATTCCTTCAAGCTGAATTGGAATTCTCTTTTTTGTTGCGATGGCTACTAATGCCTCGACTGATGTATCATGTCCTGGTAACAAACCTGCCGGTAGGTCCCAAAAGGCATCCTTGGGTGGGATGCGAAGAGTGTCATTTTCTCCGATAAAATTGTCTTCCATCTCCGAATTGGGAAATATTATAAGGAGAGAGTCGTTTGAGTAGAGGTTGAATATTGTCACATAACAATCTTTGGTTGAATTCAACTGAATATGAACGGGATCACCTTCTCGAAAGATGTCTTCATTAACGGCCATGTTAATTTGAAATTCCGGATCAGCTTCCTCTTTCTCGATTAGAATCTTTGCGTTGATTTCAACTCGATGCTGTAGAATTGGTTTCCCACCAGGTATATCAACAGATTGAATTTCATCAATCAAGGTGTCGATCTCTGTGATAAGTCCGTTTGTGCGGGTGAAAGTAAACTGGATGAAGTTCTCGAACATTTCACCCTCTTCTCGTTCCATACGGCTCAATCCATCCACACTGGTTACTTCAATCCCAGCTTTAGCAAGCGCATTGTTCATTGCCCGTTCAAAAGCTTTTTTACGAACCTGTTCACGGGTCATGTTTTCAAGGAGATCGGCAATACCTGTTCCTTTGTATTGATCTTTTCCAAAGGCATGGTCTGAAAGAACGGAAAAAATTAATATAAAAAACATGGAAATATAGATAACGAATTTGGTTTGAAGATGTGGAAGCATTTGTTTTAACTGGTTATGTTTGTGAAATTACTCAGCATTTAAAATAGTTCCTAATATAGAGAAAGTCAATATTGCCTCTTTTTTAGATAAAATGGAGTAGCTTGTGTACCATGTTGCAAACCGAAGAGAAGGGAGGCACGTAATATTAGTAACAATTCTCATTACTGTGAAGTTTTAGATAAAAAAATGGACTTGAACCAAACATACAGGATGACAAAACAGCGGAAGATCATCGTGGATGTTCTTAAGAAATCCAATGATCATCCGACTGCTGATTTGATCTACCAAAAGGTACGGAGAAAACTCCCTCGAATCAGCCTTGGTACTGTTTATCGCAATCTTGAAATCCTCGAGCAAATCGGAATGATCCGAAAAATAAACTCTGACGGTACACGTATGCGGTTTGAATTTAGCTCTGAAGAACACAACCACATTCGATGTACAGAATGCGGGAGTATTGAAGATTTGAAAATAGATTGTGCACCTCCACTTGGAAATATCAGCGAAGAGAGCGGATATGAGGTTATTGGGTGTGATCAAGAGTATTATGGAATATGCCCGAGTTGCCAGAAAAAGTCACAGAAAATAGCTTAAACAACAGAAAACATAAGCACCAGGAAGAGGATAGATACAGTTGTTGCCAATAAGAAAGATCAAAACTCGAATTACAGATTTGTTTGGAATAAAATTTCCAATAGTTCAGGGTGGGATGATTTGGACATCAGGCTGGAAACTTGCAGTTGCTGTTTCCAAAGCAGGGGGACTTGGGTTAATTGGTGCGGGATCGATGACCCCAGAATTATTGCAAGAACATATTAGGAAAGCAAAGAGAGTCTGGGATGGTCCGCTCGGAGTTAATATACCTTTAATGCGTGGTGACGTTGAGGAGCTAATAAGGGTTACTATTGAGACTGGCATCAAAACTGTGTTTTCATCGGCGGGAAATCCTGGAAAGTATACTGAGCTTCTTCATGAAAATGGAATAATTGTTACACATGTTGTGCCGTCTCTAAAGCTTGGGCTTAAAGCAGAAGCAAGAGGAGTTGACGCAATTGTCGGTGAGGGAACGGAAGCAGGTGGACATAACGGATTTGAGGAAATCCCAACATTTCCACTGATTCAACGGCTTGCAGATCACATAAAAATTCCAATTATTGCTGCTGGTGGGATTCGAGATGGCAGAGGATTGGCGGCTTCAATAGCTTTAGGAGCAGATGGCGCTCAGGTTGGCACACGATTCGCATGTTCAGTTGAAAGCTCGACATCTGAGGAATATAAAAAAGCTATTGTAAATTCGACTGAACCAGCAACATCTCTTGTATTAAGGAGATTGGTTCCAACCCGAATACTGAATGGTGCTGTTGCATCGGAACTCAAGAAAATTGAAGCAGCGGGAGTAGAAGTCGCTGAGCTTGATAAAGCAAGAGGTGTGGGACGCGCTCGAAAGGGATTATTTCTTGGTGATTTTGAAGAGGGTTATATGGAAGCTGGGGAAATAGCAGGTGACATTGCCTCTATCCTCTCAGCAGATGAAATTGTTCAGGACATTGTGACCGGTTATTGTAAAACGATTGGTTCTTTTCCATTACCGCTGGAATAATCCGTAATTTAATGACATTCCTATCCGTGGCCGAAAATCGGATAGAGCTAAAAGAAAGTAACCTTAATTAAGGAGATAGAACATGACTATTAGAGAACTCCTTGCACAAAAAGGATCCAAAGTTTTTACAGCCGACAGCAATTCAGGGGTAATTGATGCGGTGAAATTAATGACTGATAACAAAGTAGGATGTGTTTTGGTTGTTGATAAAAAAGGGTTGCCAATTGGAATCTTCACGGAACGTGACGTTTTAAGAATGGTGGCTACAGACATAGATAGTATTTTAAACCAAAAACTCACAGATGTAATGACTACAGACCTTATCATAGTAACTCCAGATGAGGAAATTGAGGTTGTTCAGAATATTATGACCGACAAGCATTTGAGACATTTGCCGATACTCGAAGAAGGAAAGATTGCGGGAATGGTCTCAATTGGTGACATTGTAAAAGTCAATCTGAAACACCGTGAGTTTGAAATACATCACATGCGTGATTACATAATGGGCAAAATCTAACACAGCTTAGAATCAATTCTAAAATCAAACGTTTTTTTAAAGGAAATACAGAATGTCAAACACAGCTCCAGAAGGACATCCGATTCATACTCTCATGGAAGAGCATGTTTCATTGACCAAATATGCAGATAATCTCGTCACGCTTAGCGAGGAACTTAAACAATTCAACGATTATAAAGCAGCAGTTCAGCAGTTGACTAAAATATCCGAAATTGTCACTGTTTTGCGTGATTCTCAAAAACACTATCTTCGCGAGGAAAATGTAGTTTTTCCCTATCTTGAGAAATACGGAATTACAGGTCCGACAGCTCAAATGTGGAATGAACATGATCAGGTTCGGGCTACCGAAAAAGAAATTATCAGGTTAATCAAAGGTGCGAGTGGAATTGAATATTCCGATTTTGCATATCAGCTCGTGAGTAACTGCAGAAATCTCCGCGAAACGCTTTTGAGTCACTTTCACAAAGAAAATAACATTCTTTTTCCCATGGCGCTCCAGAATTTTACTGATGAGGAATGGGAGAAGACGCTTGAACAATTTAGCCAAATAGGGTACTGTGGATTTTCACCGCAGTCTGCGAAGGATTTGATAGTAGAAGCGAGTGAAGCAGGTGGTGGCGAGATAAAAGACGGTCAGATTGATACAGGTTCCGGGAAATTGTCACCAAAAGAAATGATTGCGATGCTCGATAGCCTGCCAGTAGAGATTACTTTTGTTGACAAGAATGACATTTTCAGGTATTTTAATAAGATTAAAGATCAAATATTTGCCAGAACTGTAGCTTCAGTTGGATTGCCAGTTCAAAATTGCCATCCGGGGAAGAGCGTTCATAAGGTCAATGAGATTATTGCGGCTTTCAGAAGTGGAAAAAAGGATGAGGTCTCATTCTGGATTCCGCTCGGCGATAAATTTGTTTACATCAGGTATTTTGCCGTCAGAGATGCTAGTGGAGAATACCTTGGTTGTATGGAAGTAACGATGGATCTGAATAAGTTTGCAGATATTAAGGGTGAAAAACGGTTGATGGATTAAGTAGATTTTAGGGATAGGATAAAAAACAGAAATTCTTTTATTCTCCTACCCCTGATCAATCACAGAACAGGTCGTAAAAATTTAAATACGTTGAAGAGGCGTAACAATTGGAGTCAATAATGTCCGATAATCGCAAATCAAGCGGGATCGGAAAATCAGTCGAGGATGTTGAGGTCGCTGTAATTGGAGCTGGTCCAGGTGGTTATATTGCAGCAATCCGACTCGCTGATCTGGGAAAACAGGTAGTACTTATAGATGAACACAAAGATCCGGGTGGTGTTTGTCTGCTTGAAGGGTGTATCCCT
>JABGPL010000072.1 GCA_018644935.1 Calditrichota bacterium
ATTTGGGATAACACTGATCGGGGCGAGGACAAGTTTATCAAGCCCTATAAGTTCTAACATAATATGGCTCGATAAATAGGCCCCAACGCGAAATTAACCCATTGATTCATACATCCGAAATTACTTTTAGCAACAGTATGAAATGCGTAGCATGGCTTCGCTACTCCCAAGTAAAAACGCGTAGCATGGGTTCGCTACTCCTAATAGAGAAAAAGATACCCCGGTTACACAGAAACCGAGGTATCTTAATCAGACAAAGTATATGTTTTTTCAAGCTTACTTGACCAGCATTACCTTCTGGGTAAACATCTGGTTAGATGCTTCAAGTCTTAAGAAGTATAAACCGGAAGTTAAACCATCTGCAACTACTGTGCTGCTGTGGAATCCTGCCTGTTGTTTACCTTCAAAGACGGTCATTACTTCTTGACCAGTTATGTTGTAAAGGCTAATTGTAATCTGTTCTGCTTGCGGCAATCCGTAGCTGATCTTTGTTGTTGAGTTAAAAGGATTCGGGAATGCTGAAGACAGGGAATAGGATTCCGGAACTTCAGTATTCTCTGAAGCTGAAAGAACTATGAAATCGTCTTGCTTGTAAACCAAACCATCTCTAACAACTAATTCTGAAATTCGGAGTTCAAATTGTTCGCCGTCTTTAAGACCTTCAACTTCAGTCGTGGATGGATCATCACCCCAAACGGCCATACCACATTGACCATCACTGTTGATTTGCCCAATTCCAACTATTTTGTTATCTGAGTTGTAAGCTGCAATCTTGAGGTCTCTATTGACTCCAGTAATGTCCTGAACCAATACAAGCATATTTTCACTTGAAAGAACCGGTGCTTCAAAGTTATCTACAAAAGGATCACCATTATCTTCCGGGGCAAATTCTTGATATGCCACTGGATAGTTAAGTGTAACATCATTATCGACGTAGATTTTGTAACCTTGAGTTGGGATAAGTTCAGTTAAGTTCGAAAAACTAAATCTCGGTGCAGCAAACTTTCCTTCGTCGTTTTTGATGAAAAACACATCATCTTCGATGTCGTTAATAGCATAGAAATTAAGCAGATCACTGTTGTTACGATTATAACCGCAAGGCAGGTTGTAAGTGGGATAATATGGAATTATGTTGTAGCCACGAGCGATTACGATGTCATGATTATACTCAATTGATGTTCCGAACCATGTTGGATCTGCAGACACTCCGTTAAGGATATTAACTTGCTGACCTTCTGCTAAATCCCAGTAAGAAATATTATTAAATCCACCATAATAATGTGTGGCATTAGCTAATAGATCCAGATAACCATCTCGAGTAGCAGCATCTGCATCCCGAACATCTTGAGAAAAACTCTCATCATCGACAATTGGATAAGCAGCTGTGATCAGTGCAATTAATGCATCTCTTGAATCGCCAATTTCTTGTTTTGTGAAATTAGGGAAAGCAAAGAACCCATCCTCTGTTTTTAACAGGTTAACTTTACTGGAAAAAGTTAAATCTCCATCAACGTCAACGTTTCGATATCCGAATTTAACTATCATATTTTCAATATCTAAACGGGGTAAGTCCCCATCATTAGTGCCTGTTCTGAAGAAATCATCAGGCTTACTGTTCAATGAGATGATTTTCCAGCCGGCTAAATCGAATCGCTGTTCAACTGGAGCTCGAAATTCATGGATGTTTATAACCGTTGTAGCACCTGCAGTCCAGACAGATGGACCACTCACAACGTCTATGCTGGATTCGTGCTCTGTTTGGGCATTTGGATTATAAAAATAAAAATAGAGATCATCTCCGTCTACAAAAGCTGGATCACCACCATACATTGGGAATCCGATTTTATCAGCATCATAATCGTTATCGTTATCACCGGTAAAGCGCCAAACTCCAGCACCAGCTAAAACAGCATCACCTTCGCTAATTACTTCACCGAATTCATTAACTTCACGACCACCGTTTTTATAAGCTCCAATTTCCCAACCATCGACAAACCGAACACCATCGAAGTCCATATCATTGATGATCAGTTTGTGAATTGATGCAGTGCGTTCAAATCCGGTGTAATGTGTCGATTCAATAAACCTTGTGCGGATTTTTGAGGCCAAGGTAAAATTACGAGTTCCTTCGTTTTCACGAGATGTTACTGATGCAATTTCACCATGACCCGCAGCGAACCATCGATAAGTTCGACGTAATGGAATATCTTGTCTATCAACTTCAACCTGTTCTTGATTGTCAGCACGAGTACCAGTTGCAACAATAGTTCCCTCGCCCACTGTGTAAACGCGGAGCGCTGCAAATTTCCCAGCTGGAATTATAATGTCACCCCAAGCGTCTATTTCAGCAGTGGAATTTTCAAATGTGAAGACTATGTCAATATGGCTAAACATCGGATAGTTTTCTTCATCTACAACTCTATGCGTAAAAGTAGTGTTGATATCCCAGGCATCTTCAAAATTGGCTGGAAATGGGAGTAGTTGAACTGGGGTGTCAAATTCGATATAATCCATACCTGGAATTCCAAGCTCCTGATCTGGGTCCATTTCTATTCCAAGTAAATCGTAACCATTGTCATCAATGAACTCATACCTGGTACCGGCATCAATGTCCATGCCCAATCCACTATCTGTTGAGCGCATAGCTCGATTTGGGACAGGATTATCAAAAGCGTTGAAATGTGCAACACCGTTGGGAGCTATCAAATCATCGTTATCAATGCGTGGGTACATATATTGGGTGAAATCCCATGTATTGCCGCCACCTGCCTGACCAGGATCAATCTCAACCTCCTGATCCGCTTCAAAGTGAACAGCATAGAAGGGCATTACATTGCCCTCGATGTTTGGAATGTCTGCACGCTCAATTGTTATTTGAGCACCTGCTGGTAATACTATTGCCAATGTGAGCACAATAGCTAAAAATTTGAAGAATTTCACGTGAATTTCTCCCTGTGTATTTTAAAACGTATACTTTTTCCGAAACTATCTACATGATTATACGTAAATCTCAACAAGAAAAAAAGCTTTTAGTGCACATTAAATAATAAATTTTCAGGTTAAGTACGTTTTTTTCATTTAATTTTCCGCTGATTTATTTGTCCTATATTGAAGAAATAAACGGATTTAACTATGAGAGGCGGTTATGATCATTTTGGTACAAAGTGTAAAGTGTTAATTATTAATGTATAGGAAATCCAAAGCCATTGCCAGCAAGGGTTTTTTGTGTTTTTTGGTCATTTCTCTGCTTTGTGATGGAGGTCACAACGGATAAAATGTAAAAAAAATCATTCGAATCACCACTCATACCTGATCCCACCTATAAAGAAAAATCTGAATTGATAGACGGTGTCCTTGTTGTTGACGTCGGGAATCTCCTCATTATCAGGCAAATTCGGGTAAATATACTGAGCGATATTTCCCCGGTCAAGGACATTTTGCACTTCCAGAAACAGAATTAAGGATTGGCCACCGGTGTACCATTTGCTGTCCCACCTAATATCCCACCGTGAATATGCGGGATATCTCGCGCTGTTAATATCATCAGAAGTTTTCCATGCATATCCCAGTTCCTGACCAGTATTTGTCCAGTAATTTGGGGTGTATGGACGACCGGAAACATATCTGAACCGGGAGGAAATCGTGAGTTCATCACCATTTACGGGAAAAGGGATTGTCCACCAGCCGTACCAGTGTTTCTGAAATTCCCTGACGGGCAAACCACTGAAATTGTATCCCACAACAACAGTGGAAACATGACGGAAATCGTAAGAAGAAGGAAAGGACATTTCAGTCAGGACATTTTCGGTGTCTATTTTTTTGAAAACTGGGTCAGTTGATAACGCTTTCCCAAATGAATAAGCAAAAGTTCCATACCAATTTCTCGACAACTTTTGCTGTGCAAATAGTTCAAATCCCCAGGTTTCCTTCTCACCGACAGACAATAATCTGAAGGTGCGAAGAGATGGATCCACATAGAAATTCATCCATTCCAGTGAGACCGGGAGATCGCGATAAACCTTATAATAACCTTCTAAAGTTAATTGCGTCGATTGCCGCAACAGGTACGTCAGTTCTCCGACAAAGTGATCCGACCTCTTATGGGGCAATTTCCTGTTTTCCTGATGCGAGAGATAGTCCATAAGGGATAGTGCCTGATAATATGTCCCAAAGGCAATATTGCAGGAAATATCCGGATTCACCGCCCATTTCATCGACAGGCGCGGAGCAAATGTGATTTTATCAGAAAACTCAAATCCATCGACCCTTAGCCCACCCAGCACTGAAACACTCTGGACGGGACGCCACCGATATTGCAGGTAACCTGCGTATTTCAAGGAAGTAGCATTTTCATTAAGTCGCCATTCCTCTTGTATCGCAACGCCGTCTGCAATCCCATCATTATTTAAATCAAGAATAGTCGTATCCGGCTCTAACCATAGGTTGTGCGAAAATGTAACCGGTTTCAGTGATATACCGGCAAAAAGCTGATCTACGTTTCTTGTTTTTCCAGTCCAATTAAGATGTAACTGATCCGAGCTTTCGGTACTGCGATCCCAATGGAAAAGGCGTTTAACTGAATTGCCAAGAGGATCTTTATCAACTTCATATACGTCATAACTGTAAGAAATCTCGCTTCGTCCTATAACAAGCTCTGTGTATCCGCGCTTCAGAACTTTCCGCAATCGAGCTCCAAAGACAGCGGTATGCCCATTTGCATTAACGCTTTCGGCTCCCCGAGACCAAGCGTCCTCTTCATCCGCCTCAATAGAAATTCTGTCTTTTCCATATAAGCCCAGTATTGATATATTAGTCGTTGGTGTAAGAGACGAAGAAATCTTTAGTTGTGAATCCCAGAAGTGTGGTACTGCAGTTAATCCAATTGGACCCTTTAGCAGATCCAGATAACTTTTTCTATATGAGAAAAGGTAGGAACCATTTGTGTGGGGAATTCCTCCTTCAAGGTTGAAACCCGCGCCAGCCATTGAAGTTTCCAGCTGCCCACTGAATTCGTCGTGGTTGCCGTCTCTGAGTTTCAGATCCAGTATGCTCGATAATCTGTCGCCGTATTTGGCTGAAAATCCACCTGTTGAAAATGTGACATCTTCAAGAAACTCAGTATTAACAGCACTAATTGGTCCCCCGGAGCTGGATTGATCCGGAAAATGATTGATGTTGTCGATTTCAAGACCGTCAATGATAGTGAGGTTTTCACTTGGGCTGCCTCCACGTACGATAATCTCATTTGTCTGGTCATTTCGGCTCAAGACTCCAGGGAGAGCCTGTATGGATCTTTGAACATCTTCAGCCGATCCCGGAGCTCTTCGTATTTCTTCATAACTCAATGAATGAGTTGAAGTGGCAAGAGTTGGACTTTGCTTGAAATAGCCGCATTTTACGTTGACTTCCGGACCCTTGATTACGGTTGGTTCCAGCATGAAATCAATCTTTATTGACCTGCCTGCTGAAACGGAGATTTCCCCTTTCGAAAAGTTGGAAAATCCAAGGGCACTGGCAGTGACGTGATATGTTCCTGGTTTCAATCCAATTATTGTGTATTCCCCATTCAGATCGGATCCTGATCCCATATCGGTTCCATGCACAACAATGTTTGCTCCTGGGATTGGTGAATGGGTAGAAGCATCAAGGACTTTGCCCTTAACGCTGCCGGGAAGAATTACTGCAAACACGGGTGTTTTGACAATGAGAACTGCTATGCAGAAGACAATAAATGTGATTTTCCTGTAGTAAAGCATTAAAAAGATCGCTTATGAGATTGATTGTTAATGATGTAACTTAACACATCTTTTTGATTTCTACACATTCAGAATTGACAAAAAGTGATTGTTCAAAAATATCAATAAAAATCACACTTCTCAACTTAAAATGGGTAAAATGGGTCAAAACTCATATTGAAATGGAGAATTATAGAGATTTATAGAAATCTTTGAATTACCCATTTTAATTTGTAATTGAAATCAGTGCTGTCCAAAAGGAGTTTGCCCAATCAGGTTGGGAATGAGGCGAACTCCAGATATCAGTTTTCAACAAGCTTAATCAGAAGCAATACACAACAAAATTCAGTAAGTTCATGACAGACAATCATTGATTTGAAGTCGAAAATAAATAACTAATTATGCAGAAATATCAGCATCAACCTTGACATAGATGTAGCCAATTGTTTCATTACTGTCATCATGAAATGCAGCATTGATCCTTTCCACAAAGGAATACAAACTAAATAAACCTGCTTTTGTTGTTCAATTGCTGCTCAGTTATAAACAATTATGAGGTCTCTATGAAATATCGAGCTTTTGTTACCTTGATAATAATATCATCTCTCACATTTACCCTGACACATATTGGTGAATGCCAAGAGATGGATGGTTCTGTCAGATTTGCGATTATTGGGGACAGAACAGGAGGACATTCCGCAGGAGTTTACGGCTCAATTCTGGCGGAAATTGAACTGCTCAAACCGGATTTTGTGATGACCGTTGGTGATATGATCGAAGGCTACACAGAGGACTCTCTGGAACTTTCCCATCAGTGGGAGGAATATCTCGAATTGGTGGATGTGCTCAGTTCTCCAATTTACTACACTCCCGGAAATCATGACATAACAACGGATGTGGTTGAAAGCAGCTATCGACAATTTCTGGGAAATCCGTATCATTCCTTCAATTGGGGTAAGATACATATTATTGTTCTTGATAATAGTCGCTGTGAGGAATCGGAATACTTATTGCTGAAGCAGGTGATGTGGTTGGAAGAAGACTTGAAAAAGAACCAGAACTCAGCATATACGCTGGTATTCATGCACAAACCTTTCTGGTTCTCTGAGGTAGGGGAAGGTCATCCGGATCGGTTACATCCCATATTTGTGAGATACGGTGTTGATGCGGTATTCACAGGTCACTACCATCATTATTTCAGTGCTGAGTATGATGGGATTATTTATACTGGTATTGGTAGTTCAGGAGGATCCAACACCTACGATCCAACACAGCTCATCCCGTATCATTTTGCATGGGTCACCGTTAACAGTGACGGAATACACGTCGCGCCAATCAGAAAAGATTCGGTTAAACCCTGGGATTATATCACTAGACAGGATTTGAGCACGATTAAATCTTTGAAAGAGACGGCAATGGTTATTGAAACCGAAATCAGAATTTCAGAAGATCTGAAGGTAGATAGAGAGCAGATAATCGTTACAATCAATAATCCCAACCCGGACTTTGTACAAACTGACTCAATCCGTTGGAATTGTCCACCTGCCTGGACTATTGAACCCGAATTTATGCTCTATGAGATCCCAGCCGGAGAACAAAAGAAATTCACATTCACTGCGAGTTGCAGCAATAATTTTTTCCCGCGTCCTGAAATTGGGACATCCCTGATATTCAAAACGGATATGAAATTTCCTAATTCGGCACCTCTCAGCGTTCGTCGAGTTGCCAACTGTTATCCTGCAAAAAAGAAAATCGAAATTGATGGCAAATTGAAGGAGCGATCATGGCGAGATCCGGTAAATGTCTTGTTCGATAAGGATGGAAAGATAAGTCCGATTGATCGGACCGAATTCTATTTTGCTCATGATGACAACAATCTTTATCTCGGAGCGATTTGTCACGAAAGTTGTATAGATTCAATCACGGCAGAATCTGAAACGCGGGACGGAGGGATAGTTGACGATGATTGTGTTGGATATTTCCTTTACACAGGTGATGGAGCAATAGCTATTTATCAGATATATTTTAACCCGGCTGGTTTAATCTATGATGTGAAATTTCCTGTTAATGAGTATGGCCAGGCAATTACCCGGAATCTTTCATGGGATTGTGAGATACAAGTCAAGACAACAATATCCAAAAAAGCTTGGGTAGTGGAGGCTTCCATACCTCTTCAACAATTAGGATTAGAGGATAAATCCGGTACTGAATGGGGTATCAATTTCCGACGCAAACAACAGCATTTGGGCGCAGTTGGTGACTGGCAAGTCCCGATAGGATTAGACACTGGATTGTATGGTGCGTTGGTTTTTAAATAAGCATTGTTGAGATTGCACAAAAGACAGCTCATAGTAATTTTTGTAGTAATTTAGTGAACCTAAACTGACTACATCACAACTCATTGATAACGCAGGTGGTTATCTTAATAGACTTTGTGAAGAAATCCAGGAGTGAGTTGTATGAAGCGATGGGAATCGGCTTGCGACAGATCTCTTCCAGGATAGATTAAGGGCGGTTGGATTCGAGATTGAAAAATGGGAATTTGATTGCTTCGACTGGAAACGTTGTGGTGGAAACTGGTTAGAGTACTGCTCCCCCTCCTTATCCCACAGGGGGGGGAGTGCACAATACACAATTCTTAAAATGTCCAGTTCACAATCGGAAAAACTGGCATAAATCCACCCGTTCCGATGAAATTTATCAGACCAATCTGGAGACCGCTTATCGTTCCAGCATAGTTGATAAAGCCTAATTGAAGACCTTCCCAACTTTTGGCATAGTTGATAAAACCATACTGTAGACCGGTACCGCTACCGACGTAGTTATAAGCTCCGCCCTGAAGACCAAGAAATGTGCCTTTGGTAACATTGATAAAGTTGTCCTGAATGCCTGTGAAGTTAGATTCACAATATCCCACTGCTCCCCATTGGAGACCAACTGATGGGGCTGTCAAGTGGTTGATAAATCCAATATCGATACCCGTAAGTGCTGCATTTTTTCCATAAATACTCAACCTTAATCCTGTAATAGATTCACCTTCAGAAACAAGCTGAATCGGTGGGAAAAGTGCGAGTTGTATTGGCTTCTCAGCTAAAGCTGGGCTTGAGACCGCAATAACTGAAATAAGTGTCAAACATAAAATAAGCAAAGACCTTCTGACCATTGGATTTTCTCCTTTTTTTGAGTGTGATTTATGGTTTTACGAATTGTAATCACTTTTTTATCGAAAAGAAACCTACAAATACCAGCTCAGATTGATTTTTTCACTTATTGGACATTATAAGCTTGAGTGTGGAAAGTTAGAGAGTCAAAAACTATTTAGGCTTTCCAAACATTATGTATTAGATAACGTATTTGTTTCAACAACGTTTAGAATTGCTTCTTGGAATTGCTTCGGAAACGCTAACCGTTTTCACTTTTTAAGTGGTACATTCACCAACACCTGATTCCATTCAGGTCCTTTTTAGGTTACACAATGTTTAAATTATTTAATATCTTAATGGTTGTTTTTCTTGCCGGATCATTTTTCATCGGCTGTGAAAATGCAACAGACCCAGTTTCAGGGTTAGACAACTCCTCAATTCAGCAATCTGAGGGAAATTCCAATATGGAGCAGCCTGAGTTCCCTGTCGAACTGGCTGACGCAGCAGCTCAGCGGCTTGCTGCTATCCGATCAGATCTCGCGAAGGAATTTAACATTCCTGAGGATATCAAAAACAAGAACAATAGTATTGACTACGATAATAGTCATTATTATTACACTTGGTACCCGGGCATTGGCTACCTGTGGCCTGTTTACTCGTACGATTATGATTATACAGATGGCGGCACTCCGGCAGAGGTTCAGTTCCAACAAATGTATATAGAGTTTTGGCAATGGTACGGTGATTATGATGACAATTACTCCGTAGTTATCCCCATGTCAGAGGATGATTTTAATTCACTTACCATAGATGCGTATGCTGTTTCATATTCATACGTTGACGACGATGCTGTAACAGGTTTGTCTGGACTAAAAGTTGATATTCCAGATATGCCATGGTATTATCCTTATTATTATGGTTACACGTGGACCTGGGGTTACATCAGTGTGTATCGTTACACCCGTGGTACGGATAATTTCTATCCACAATTCGTTGAGAGTAATTTTGGTATAGATAATGCAGGAGACGGCAGCCAGATTGGACCTTATTTCTCATTCGTTCCAACGCCGACCTGGGATCTTTCAGGAAGCACATACTACGATGTTAATGGAAACGGTGAACGCGATGGCTCAGAATTTGGTATTGAAGGTTTGACCGTTTCACTCTCAGGAGTTGGATCTACAACCACAGACGCCAACGGTGATTACAGTTTCTTCGGCGTTGATGAAGATGATTACAGCGTATCTGTCAATAGCATTGATGGATTCATCTCAACAACCGGTTTAAGTTCAGATATCGAATTAGATGAAGATTCTTCATTTGATTTCGGATATGAACTTGACTTCGATGCATTAACCGGTGATTCTGGTGATAGTTATGGAAAGGGCTGGTGGAAAACCAATATCAGCAAAGCACTTCAGGGTCGTAACAGAGGTGTTCAAATTGACGCAGCTACCCTCGAAAGCCACAGAGGAATGCTTGAAACTTTCGGAAATGCTCCATTAAACTTTGTAAGTCTTGGTGATGCTCACGATGCTCTGAGTTATCGCGGCGGAAATGCTGCTAATCGTTTAGCTCAGCACTTGACTGCTTCCGAATACAATTTTGCAAATGGTTCCTATCTAAATGGCGATGCATTTGTTACATGGGCGTTTGTAATTTGGGGTGAGTATTTAGTTGAAAACGCTGGTGACTTTGGTAATGGTGACCTGAATGCAGCTAAAGATTTGTTTGAAGGCTACAATGAAGGTGAAATAGAGTAGGTTAAAAAACCTTTATCTGAGTAAAAGAAGGGTCGATGTTTATCGACCCTTCTTTAGTTTTGGTGCTGTTCTGATATTGTCCTCAGAGAAAACTCTTTAAATTTTCAAAATTAAAGTCAATAAAAGGCACATTGTTTTCAATTTTTTCTTTCCTCCCATCCATATACATCGCACACCATGGATCTGTCAGATTATTCACATCGAAACTGCGGTGAATAACAGCGTATAGGTCAACCTCACGCAATTTTAAGAAATGGGGAATCTCCTTTAGCCAAACCGGATTAAACTGATTCTCCTGCTGATAACCCTGTAAAAAATGTTTCATGAACTCCACGGTAAACTCCTTGATATCTTCCTTACCGAGAACAGCATAAAATAGAACAATGGCAATGTCATTTATGAACCAGCTATAGGCAGAATCATCAAAGTCGAATATTGTGATCTTCTCTGTTTTATCAATGAATATGTTTCCGGCATGGGCGTCTTGATGTATCAATCCATAATCACTTTTATCCCGTGGTAGGGTATTTATATATGCTAAAAGGGATTGGTACACAGTTCGAACTTTTTCATCTGAATCGGGTAAATGTGCTTCCACATCCAGCATGATTGGATCATCCCAGTCGGGTCGACGCCATACGGGATTTGATGGCTCGTAGGACATGCTGAGCGCATGCATTTTCCCTAACAATTTGCCATATGTTTCATTAATCTGATCTGTCCATTCGACTTTGTGAAGTGGCTCTCCATTGATCTTAACAAATGCAGTCGCCAGAAACAGACCTCCTGCTCCGTCATCAATGGATTCAACAAGATTTCCTCTATTCGACAGTATTGCACTTGCAACTGATGTCCCGCCATCCGCCAGAAAATTAATCCAGTCAACCTCAGCGCTAATTAGGTTCCCGTTACGCCTGATGCTGTGTGCAATTCTGAGAATATATTTACTCCCATCACATTCGAACTCATATATGAAACTCTCAAATCCGCCAAGAGGTTTGCACAAACTCTCTTTTATACCATAACGACTTCTGGCTTTGGCTAAAATATCCTCATTAAACCGATCTCTTATGCGTTTTTCCATGAGTTTCGTTTTTGTTAAAAACTAAAATTTACTTACAAGAACGAACAAATAATTCGGACTTAATGCAATGTGTAAAACAATTATTTGATTTAACTCGTAACATATAATGAAGATATGCAGAGTTTTGCTTTACATGTTTACAATCGTGGATAAATGTCGGAGGAATTATGTTTGGGAAGAAAGTTTGGACTCTAATTCTAATGCTGGTTTTAATCAATTTACAACAGAGAGTAATGGCAGATACAAAACACGAAATTGCAACTTTCGCCGGTGGTTGTTTCTGGTGCATGGAACACCCGTTTGATGAGATGGATGGTGTTTTAGAAGTTGTTTCAGGATATACAGGCGGGAATACTAAGAATCCCACATATCAAGAAGTTTGCTCGGGTAGAACGGGGCACACTGAGGCTGTACAGATAAGATTTGATCCCTCTAAAATTAACTACTCACAGCTTCTCGATAAATTCTGGAAACAGATAGATCCAACCGATGCTGGAGGACAGTTCGTAGACAGAGGCTCCCAATATCGTCCGGCGGTTTTCTACCATAATGATAAGCAAATGCAACTTGCGATTGATTCAAAGGATATACTCAACCGCTCTGGAAGATTCAATTCTCGGATTGAAACAGAGATAACAAGGGCAGGTACATTCTACATGGCAGAAGAATACCATCAGGATTATTATAAAAGCTGTCCATTGCCCTACAAATCGTATCGAGTTGGATCAGGTCGTGACAGGTTTCTAAAAGATACCTGGGAGAAAGAACTGCCCGAGCAAAACTTGCGGAAAGAACTGACTCCTTTGCAGTACAAAATCACACAGGAGTGCGGAACTGAACCTCCTTTCAAAAATGAATACTGGGATAACAAACGTGAAGGGATCTACGTTGATGTTGTCTCTGGTGAACCGCTTTTCAGTTCTGTAGACAAATATGATTCCGGGTCAGGTTGGCCAAGTTTCACCAAACCGCTCGACCCTGATAATATAACTCAGGTTGCGGATCGAAGCCTTTTTATGGAGCGAATTGAGGTGAAAAGCAAAGAGGCAGATTCTCATCTTGGACATGTTTTCAATGATGGCCCGGATTCAACCGGATTACGTTTTTGCATAAATTCGGCATCCCTACGGTTTATTCCGAAGGAGGATATGCAGGAAGAAGGTTATGGTGAATATGTTGGGATTTTTGATAAGTAAGTGGTATCTTAACAATATTGTAGGGGCGCGCTGCACGTGCCCTTGCCGCTTAAAGAGGTTTAATCACATTAGAGATGGGGCTGCGTAAGAAAAGGATAATTAGGCCTACCAAAGGAATGGTTTTTGCAAATATCGAACAAGGGCACGTGCGACGTGCCCCTACAAAAAAGGCATCCCGAATGATCGGGATGCCTTTTTTTAATTCAAAATGGAAGCAGTATTATTACTTAACCGCAACCAATTCAATATCAAATATCAGAGTTGCATTCGGTCCAATATCACCACCTGCTCCACGAGGTCCGTATGCGAGATTTCCGGGGATGAACAATTGCCATTTGTCACCTTCTTTCATGAGTAGAAGGGCTTCTGTCCAACCTGCAATAACGCCTGAAACCGGGAAAGTTATAGTCTCGCCACGTTTGTATGAACTGTCGAACTCTTTACCATCAATCAGAGTTCCGCGATAATGTGTTTCAACCTGATCAGATTTTGCAGGTGTACGTCCGGTTCCCGCAGTGAGCACCTTATATTGCAATCCGCTATCGGTTGTGATAACACCTTCTTTAGTTTTGTTTGCAGCCAAGAATGCTTCACCCTCTTTCTTATTCTTCTCGGCTACATCTTTCCTGCCACTATCCTGCTGATTCATAATTTCCTCTTGAAAAGCAGTTAAAGTCTCTTCCATCTCCTCAGCGGTCATCAAAGGATCAGTTGAGGAAATCCCGTCATTTAAACCCTTTGAAATTGCTTCAGGAACAAGCTCAAATGTTTGTTTCTCGAAGCTTTTGCCTATATCAAAACCAATACTGTAACTCACCTTATCCATATTGCTTGGAGGAGTTAAGTTGACAGTATCCTTCTGGCTCATCATCTCTGTCTGAAAATTCTTTAAGGTCTCTTCCATATCTTGTTCAGTCAATCTCGCAACCGATTTTGTTAAGGCATCGCTAAGCCCCTGTGAGATATCATCGGCGAGAACGTCGAAAGGCTGATTTTCAAAACTCTTTCCAATGTCTATGCCAATACTATAGCTAACTTTGTCCATTTTGGTTGTCAATTCCAAGGTCTTCTTCTCCACTGTTTGCTGACAGCCGATGAACGCCGCAAGCAGAATTAATAATGCGAATTTTTTCATCTTGATTTTCCGTGTTTTTGTAAACATAAGTGTGTTAAAATAACACCTGACAGGAACCATAACAAGAAATAACTTTGATAAGTTCCCAAGTTGGTAAATTTACGGATATAATTCTAAAAATTCGGAAATAGATAGAATACTCAACAGCAGTTTCCTTTGTGATTATAGGGCAGCTCTTCAGAACACCAGATCGGATAAAACATATTCTACTCATTGACAAATCATCAAAGTTATGCTACATTCGCATGGAAGGACCTCACTACATAAATTCGATTTATCCAGTTTTCTGGATGGGAACCAAGAAAATTGAAAACATCTCTGTTAAATTCTGAGATGCTGGGAATGTTTCATTTATTCATGGGCTCATGTAGAATTCCCCAGGGGAGTGGTTGGTAATGTTGGAGTATGGTGGATTGGGGTTAGTTTGGTTATGAGATAGTGATCAACCGAAAACCGAGCTCATACTCGGAAAAATGATACATACAATCGAGGATGCACAGATCCGAACATGGAGTTAGATGAGATATAGATGAAGAGGAAGCCACATCTAAATGCAAGGTCGATTTTATACATTGGGTTATTATGGCTGCTTGTCACTCTAAGTTGCGGTGGTAGTGTAACCGGACCACGTCTGAAAACAGCGCAGGATCTTGTACCTCTTCAGAAAGGAAACTACTGGACATATGATTATGTGCTAAGGATTGGTAATGAAATTGGTCCAACCAATTCAACCTCGATTGTAGTTGACACAACGCTTATTTGGGAAGGTGAAGAATGGTTTGGATACCACATTTCCGACAGTGTGTACTATCATTGTGACAGTCTCGGATGGTGGGAGCTTCGTTTTAACAATGGATTCGACGGCTTTAAGCAGCTCAGATTGAAATACCCGGTTGAAAAAGGTGATTTCTGGTATTATCATCATTCTCCCACCGATAGTACCAAAATGGAGGTGTTCTCAACATCAACATCAACTGATACCCCTCTCGGGACCATTGACGATTGTATCCAATTTGGTGAATTACGACTGGATAGATTAGATAATGTGTACACTCATTACGAATGGTTCAAACCTGGTCTGGGAATCGTAAAGATTTTTTCTCAAACAGCACTCTTTAATGGATATTACAGGGTGTATTTGCAGCAATTGAAAGATTTTGAGATACAGTAGGGTGGAGGGCAGTTAGGGATCATGTTTTCAAGCCTCGGTGGGAATGACGAGGTGTGGACGTTAGTTTGAAATGAAATTGTGGTCTGGAATCTACTTGTCCCGAATCACGTCTTTCCTGCCTTCGCGGGAACGACGGGGAGGTGTTGATATCCAAAAAAAGAAGCAACCCCACCAAAGTGAGATTGCTTCATCAAATCATTTCATTCTTTCTTGCGGACAAAAAGAACAATTCATTCCTGCCTTATTTCCCCCCAGCCATCATAATCGACATTGCCAGCGAATGCTGAATGTTCTCCGGGCTTTCGCTTCGGGATGTCAGGACTACCGGGAAAGGTAGACCAACTATTACACTGGCGGAGATGCCTCCGCATAGGGTTATCAATGACTTGAACAACAGGTTGCCGATACCGAGGTTGTTGACGACTAAAATGTCGGCTTTGCCTGCTACTTTGCTCTCTACTCGTTTCTTTTTTACAGATTCCATATTTATTGCGAGGTCGAGTGACAATGGACCATCGACTTGAATGCCTTTAGCGAACTGTCCACGTTCGCACATCATCGAGATGACAGCTTCTTCAAGCGAGACCGGGATGCTCGGAGATACGGTTTCTACCGCTGCGAGAAGCGCAACCTTAGGCTCTTCAATCCCGAGGAAGTTTGCGAAATTGAGGACAACCTGGAGGTGCTGTAGCCGTTTTGTTAAATCAGCGTTTACGATGACTGCCGGATCTGTGATTAGGAGGAGACGGTCCAAGACGTCGAGCTTGGTCAGGACGATGTTTGTCCATAGATCACCGCGCTTTCTGATTCCGAGATCCCTGCTGAGCAACACTTTCATGAAGTCGTATGCCAGCAGTTTCCCACGCATAAGCACGTCTGCTTCTTTATCTAACACCTGGCGTGCTGCTATTGCAGTCGCTTTGTTTTCGTCTTTTTCGTCTACAATGGTCCAACCGTCTGTCGAATGTCCAAGTTTTTCGAGTGAATCAGCGATTCGTCTGGGGTGTCCAACAAGGATTGGGTCAATCATTCCCCGCTCTTTGCCTAATGCTATTCCACCGAGCCCCATAACGTCTTCGCCGGCTGCAACTGATACTTTATATGGTCCGTACTTCTGGACGAGTTCCTCTGCAATTGTCAGGATTTCATCGAGGGATCGGACTTGCTTATCTACTTTGTATTCCCATTTCATTTGATCACCTCGTGTGGATGTAGTGAGCGACAACTACGGCTAATGCAATTGATGCGAGTTTGCTTGCTGCATTGTCAGCTCTCGATACCAGGGCAATCGGTACGTTTGCACCGAGTATAACGCCTGCGAATGTTGCACCACCAAATTGTACCAGCGATTTGGCGAGAATGTTCGCTTCCTCAATCGAATTTGCTAGTACGATATCTGCCTGACCTGCTACCGGACTGGTTATCCCTTGATACTCAGCAGTTGGAGGATAGACCGCGGTGTCGAGACTCATTGGACCGTCGATAATACAGCTCTTAATCTGTCCCCGCTCTGCCATCTTTGAAAGCGCAGCCGCCTCGAATGTTTCAGGGAAAGCTTTGACTATTCTGTCAATTGGTGTCAATGCGACGACCTTGGGAATGTCGATACCCATAGCGCGGCAGACGACAACGCTATTGCGGATCATCTCGATTTTCTGCTCAAAAGTCGGTTTGATGATCATCCCACCGTCTGTGACAGCCAGTAATTTTGGATATCGCTTTGGAGAAAGCACCGCAGTATGAGACAACAATCCACCTTCTCGACGCAGACCGTATTCTTTTTTTAATACGTTCTTGAGAAGTTTTCCTGTGCTTAGAATCCCCTTTAGTATGACATTCGCCTCACCGGTAGAGGCTGCTCGAGCGGCGATATTTCCCGATTCTTCATCACTATTGGAATGTACAATCTTGAACTCATCCGGGTTAGCACCGAACTGTTCTATCAATTCTTTTATCTTTATTGAATCCCCAATCAAGATTCCGTGAGCGATACGTTCTTTTTGTGAATTGACAATAGCCTCTATTACTGCATCGTCATGCGCTGCCGCGACAGCTACATAATAAGGTTCATCAATATCGCTGATCTCCCGAGCTCTGGCAACAATCTCAGCTGTAGATTGAAGCAGGGGGATTTTTTCTTTTTTCTTTTTAAGTATTGTATTTGTCATGTTTTTTTATGTGTAAGTTTGAACTAACCCCAATATATATTATCATCTGCTCAAGAGCAATCCATTTACAGGTTCGAGGCTATGCTGATACAAATCTCTCGTACATGTTAGGTCAACAGTATAACTCAAGATGAGAAACCTTAACCATCATAGAGGAAAGGAATGTATATGTCTTGATTTATTCACACCTAAATGATTATCTTTTCTGGATGATTTGCCGTTGAAAGTAGAAATTTATTGAACAGGTGAGAGATGCATGAGCAGCAAACGATTCCAAGTTTAATGCAAGATCCCCATACCACTCAAACTCCTCCTCAGGAAAATCTGTTCTCTCTCAAAAAATCAATCTTTTGGTCCTTACCTGTTTTTGCCGTTGTGTTGATGCGGTTGCCGTATATGGGTCTGATAACGATGAATTCAGACGAGGGTTTATACGCTGCCGTCGCGCGTGCTATGCAAAATGGTGGTCTGCCATACAAGCATGCTTGGGACCATGCCGCTCCCGGAATATTTAACATTTATTGGATATTGTTTGCGATATTCGGCAAGTGGAATATGGACGCTGTTAGGATCATGGCGTTATTTGCTCACACTCTTTCGGCTCTTGTAGTATCCAACGATATGAAACGCAGGTATGGATCTGTTGCCGGATCTGTCGCGGGGGTTCTGACTGCGATTGCGATCGGATGTTACCTCCCCGCAGATGTTATTGCAGCCCTGACTGAAACATTTTTACTCCCACCATTACTTGCAGCAGCGGTGTTGCTCTTCAGTTGGAGCGAAGGTGGCAAGTCACGCCCAATATTAACCGCAATTCTGATTTCACTTGCAATATGGTTTAAGATTCATGCGGTACATATATCCATCCTTTTACTAGGCGGAGCCTTATTAGCCCGTTGGATTAATGGTTTGCTGAAACCACGTGATTTTCTGATTCCCCTTAAAATCCTCACATATGCCGGATTAGTTTATTTAGTGCTCATACTCCCAATAATTTTAAGAGGAGGTTTTGGCAGTTACTGGGATATGTATATTCGTTACAACATATTTTATATGAATGTTGGAACCTATAGTGATGGATTCTTGTTTGGCTTGTATAGAACGGTTTCGCAATGGATCTATCCTCAGTTTGTTGTTTTTATCCTCGGGCTTATAGGAATCTGGAGGCTGGCAAAAAGCACCTCTCCAATGCAAGGGCGGGGTGTTATGATGGTTTGTGTGTTAATCGGATCTTTCTTTGTAGCACTTGCTGGAGGCAGATTATTTGGTCATTACTTCATACCGGCAGCAGCTTTTTACGGTTGGATTGCTGGGGAGGGATTTGTCTTTCTCCAAGGAGTACTCAGAGAGAAGACTTTTCAGAGTAAAAAAGTAATAACGGTGTCTGGCATTATTCTTCTAATTGCAGGTTTGCTGTTTCCTGTTCACTTTTTTCATGGAAACGCATATCGCATGAGAATGTATATGGTTCAAAACAATATCAAAGTTGGACACAAATTCACAAAATTAGCAAAGAAAATCCAGGAAGTAACCAATCCCAAAGATAAAATATGGGTTTGGGGATTTGCTCCGGAGATATACATCGACAGCAAAAGGGATTGCTCTTCAAGATTTATTAATTGCAACTACCTTGTTGGTTTGATTCCCTGGGTGAACGTTGACCCGGCGGAGGACACCTCTGATCTTGCCGTTCCAGGGAGCTGGACAAAGTTGAGAGAAGATCTAACTTCAGATCCACCAATGGTTATTGTAGATGCAGCAGCCGCAAACTATCAGTTCTGGGGCAAATATCCATTGACAACAAGACCAACACTAAAAAGATTTATTGAGAGTAATTACAGGAGGTTAGGTGAGTTCGATAAATTTCATCTTTATCTAAGATTTGATGATACTAAAGCAGGTTCAGAGAAACATGACAATTCAATACTGGGCGGAAAATGACAAATCGAGATAAATACATTGGCATTTTCTTCCTAAGCTTATCGCTACTTTTGTTCGAGTTGACACTAATACGTGTATACTCCGTAACGTTGTTTTATCATTTCGCATTTATGGCGATATCTGTCGCTATGCTCGGGTTATCAGCAGCCGGATTGACGGTTCACCTTTCGCCAGATTCTTTCCCGAAAGAGAAGGATCGGGAATGGTCAGGCAAATGGGGGATAGTTTTCGCGTTGACAACAATCGCATCATTATGGGTTGTCTTTAGAATTCCTGTAAATGCATATCTACCGCCTGATCAGATAGCAGGAAAATTAGTTTTGATCTATTGCCTGTCTGCGATTCCGTTCTATTTTGCGGGTCTCGTCATTAGCGGTTTATTTGCAGCGTATCCTGAACAGGTTGGTAGACTTTATGCCTGGGATCTAATCGGTGCGGGACTGGGTGCGATTCTGATTTTGCCACTTATGAATATTGTTGGAGGTGAATCAGCTGCGATTTTTATCTCAGTAGCGGGATTGATTGCAACCTATTATTTTGCAGGGAACCGTTTTCGGATAGTTGTACTGGGATTATTGGCAGTTATGCTCCTGTTGGGATTTGTGAACCAGAACGTTGGGTTGCTTAAGATCAAATATGCAAAAGGTTCTCCTGTCCAGAATATGGATGTCAGGTATAACAAATGGAATTCTTTCTCCAAGGTAACCGTTATTCCTTTCAGACCAAATGCAAATGAAGTTTACACATGGTGTCCGTCACCAAATTATCCTCTGCCATCGAGAATGGAACACATGGGAATGATGGTTGATGACGGTTCGTCTTCGCCAATTGTACCGTTCGATGGGAAAAACCTTGAATCGGTAAAATACCTCAGGTATGATCTCACCTCAATGTGCCACAGGATGCAAGGGGATGGAAACACTCTGATCATTGGCTGTGGAGGAGGTCGAGATGTTTTGACCGGATTGCTTTTTAATGCCACTCACATTGATGCTGTTGATGTCAATCCATTAGTTTTCGATTCGATGAATAATGAAATCGCAGAATTTTGCGGCAGCCTCTACCGGCACGAAAAAGTTGACTGGTTTGCTGAGGAAGGCAGAGCATTTGCGCGAAGGAATCCGGGAAAATATGATCTCGTTCAGATTGCAATGATTGATACCTGGGCAGCAACGACGGCTGGAGCTTACAGCCTCTCTGAAAACACACTTTACACCGTTCAGGCTTATCGTGATTACATACATGCACTTAAGCCCGGTGGGATGTTCAGTTTTACAAGATTTTTCTTCAAACCACCGCGTCAAACTTTAAGACTTGTTTCGGTTTTTCTTGAAGCTGCCAAGGAGGAGGGAATAGAGCATCCTGAGGCTTGCATTCTGGTTGGGATGTACGGAAGTCTCGGTACCGTTCTCTTAAAGAATGAACCTTTCACACAAGTCGAAATCCAACAGTTTCGAGAGGATTTGGATGATCTGGGATTCAAACTTGTCTATTCATCCGACAGTCGACCAGATCCGTACTTCAGAAATCTAATAATGTCAGAAGATAGATCTGAATTCTACGACAGGTATGTCTATGATATGTCTCCAACAACCGATGATAAACCTTTCTTTTTTAACATGCTCAAAGTGAAAGACTTTTTGAAAGCGTTTGATATTAAAGAAGGATTGAAGTTCAATTATTATGCGACCTACACTCTTCTTGTCCTGCTGATTATATCGATAATTGCGACTGTAGCTGTGCTAATAATTCCCACATTGGTGAAGGGAGGCAGACCTCTGAAAGGGGCAGGAAATAGTCATCTATTGATTTATTTCATCTGTATTGGATTATCATACATAATGATAGAGGTCGCCTTACTCCAAAGGTTTGTGCTTCTGCTCGAACATCCGGCGCGAGCTGCGAGTGGTGTTATAGCCGGGATGCTAATTGCGAGTGGTATTGGAAGTATGATTTGGGGGCGTACACCAGATAATATGCAACCAAAAATCTTAAAGTTAGCATTCCTTGTTATTGGAGTTGGACTACTGATTCATATTTCCTTTGGTTGGATATTGATACATAGTTCTATGCAACTGAATATTTATTTGAAGGTTGTGATTGCGGCAGTTTCGATATTCCCCCTTGGAATTGCAATGGGAGTACCCCTTCCAGCGGGTTTGACGTTTGTGAGCAGAAGTAATCGTGATATGATTGCGTGGTGCTGGGCTTTAAATGGAGCAGCAAGTGTAATAGCTTCCTCACTTGGTGTAACCATTGCGATGGGGTATGGGTTTAAGTATGTTTTGATTTTTGGATTAACATTTTATTTGATCGCATTTACACTGATGGTAAATAATTCAAACAAGTTGAGATCATTTTAAATGCAATTCAGGAGTATACCGAAAAATGGTAGATTGATTCTATTTTCAATCGCAACCATTTCTGTTACAATTCTATCAACCGTTCTCTTTGGTAAACTAGTTGGTGAAGTCGTTTTTGCAGTGTTCCTAATATCATGGATTGCTTATCATAGCATTTCAAAAAACAGAGAAATGAGATCAATCCAACTGGTTTTATGTGAGTACCAAGATGGAAACTTCACTGCCCGAGTCGAAAATGCAGAGTCATCTAAATACTTAACTGTTAACGATCTTGCATTTAGAATAAACAGACTGGGTGAGCAGCTTGAAAAGCTTAAACATGCAGTTGAGGTGGATCATACAGCGGAGTTAATTAAGGCAGACAGGCTTGCATCAGTTGGCGAATTGGCGGCTTCAGTTGCACACGAGATTAGAAATCCAGTGGCTGGTATTGCCAATGCAATTCATGTTCTCAGTCGGGAGATTGAGAACACCGATGAAAACAGGCAAATATATGACGAAATCCAGAACCAGGCTCAGCGGGTGAGCCGAGCTATTAATAATTTATTGCATTATACGAGACCTACACCTCTCGATCTGGTGCCATGCGAGTTAAATTTCCCGTTAAATAGTGTAATGGTGCTATTAGATGGGAGGATTCGCGAAAGTAGAATTAAGTTGAACATGCAGCTCGAAGAATTTCCGCCGAAT
>JABGPL010000073.1 GCA_018644935.1 Calditrichota bacterium
ATTCAATATATGACAGGCAGCTGGCTATTGCAAGGGAAGAGGGCACGTGGCGACGTGCCCCTACGGTTGCGTTTTTTTGGAAAGAGGGGTGATTCGTGAATCACCTCTACGGCAGAGGTTGACCTGTATCACAAAAATCTACTGGTTCTTTTTAGAAAAATTTCAAATAAATGAATCAGATATGATAACAACTGGAAATAAATGCCGTATTATTAATGTGCAAGATATTGAAATCCGAGCTAACATCTTTACGATCTCTTTGGTATCTGTGGAATTTTCACGGTCTTTAAACAGTTGTGAAGAAGATGTAGATGAGGTTTGACCGTCTTTGATACACTCCGTGAATCACCCATACGATTTACAGGAGTATTCGGTAAGTAGAATTAAGATAGATTGATTTCATAACAGTTGAAAGGTAAATGGAAATTCCAGAATTAAGGATCGGCAACCTTGTTGCTGATCTTCCGATAGTACAAGGTGGCATGGGTGTTCGTGTCTCACGTGCACCGTTAGCAGCAGCAGTCGCAAATGAAGGTGGTATTGGGACGATATCCACATTGGGTCTGGCAGATTTGGACCTGAGGGGCGAAGAATTCTATACTAAATCCAAAGAAGCACTTACAAACGAAATCCGATATGCAAAGAGCCTGACAAAAGGGCATATTGCTGTCAATATAATGGGCGTTATCGCTAACGCCAATGATGTTATCAGGACCTCTGTTGAAGAAGGGCTTAAAATTATTGTATACGGTGCTGGACTTCCGATGAAGTTGCCGGAAATCGTACCCGAAAAAGATGTCTGTCTCCTCCCTATTGTCAGTTCCCCCAGAGCGGCAACCCTCATTCTGAGATACTGGATGAATAAGTATAAGAGGTTTCCAGCCGGTTTTATACTTGAAGGTCCTTTAGCGGGTGGTCATTTGGGTTTCTCCCATGAAGAGTTATCCCGAATAGAAGACTTCAAATTAAGTAAACTATTGCAGCAGGTTCTGGAAGCCATCAGACCATTTGAAGCAAAGATCGGACAGAAAATACCCGTAATTACCGCAGGTGGTGTTTACACAGGCAAAGATATTGCCGATAACCTGTTAGCAGGTGCCTCAGGCGTACAAATGGGTACCCGGTTTGTTTGCACCGATGAATGCAGCGTCTCTGACGCTTTCAAGCAAGCATACCTTGATGCAAAAAAAGAAGACATCGGGATAATTCACAGCCCGGTAGGACTCCCCGGCCGTGCTATCCGAAACAAATTCATCCTTAAAGTTGAAGAAGACGGAAAGCAAAAGGTGCGGTGCAATTACCAGTGCCTCACAGTCTGCAAGCTCGAAGAAGCGCATTACTGCATCGCCAATGTCCTGTTGAACTCATATGCCGGTGATGTTGATAACGGTTTGATTTTCTGTGGGCAGAATGCATATCGGGTTGATAAAATAGTTTCAGTCAAGGAACTGATTGGTGAGTTAAAGACCGAAATGCAACATTCCCTCCAATCCGCTTTGGTGGAAGCTATTCCTGTTGCTGAACCTGTTTAACCTCAACGTGTGATTTTCAACATTATTCTGTGTAGTTTGGATAAGACCAGACTGTCCAAGATGTGCCGGTAGACGCCCTCGCCTGCCGTTACATCATTGTTTTTACTGGCACACGAGGGCGTGTGCCAGCACGAAAAGATTTTCTTGTACAGCCTAAAAATGTCTAACCTACTGTTTTTGTCAAGCATGTAAATCCAATAACACCTTTCCCATCCTTATCTCACCAATTACCCCCCCCATAAAATCAATCATTTATTGATTTCCTTCAGTTGACTTCTGACCAGTAATTCATTAAACTGTTTAAAAGAACACAATAATGATTAAACAAGATGTTGGAGAGTTCTATTCCGGCATATTAAATATCTACAAGATGAAGCTAACTTTGAGGCATGTCATGACTTTTAAGCAATTATTATTTCTAACATTTGTAATATCCACAACTTTTCTCTTTTCTCCGGCAGCAATTTGTCACATGACAATTGAACCTGCCGGTCTTGCAGTTTTCCTCGAGCAAGGCAACGAAGCCGAGGCTGAAATCGCAATAATCAATAGTGGTGAGGTTGATGTTAACTACAGCATCAGCTTTGACGATCCTCCCGACGACGAGCGCAGAAATGGTCCATTGCGTGATGATTTTGGCGACATCTTGGAAACATATGATTTCGGGGCAGTCACCTGGAACGGTATTGCCTTTGACGGGGAGTTGATGTGGCTTGTTGAACATGGTGGCAGAATGATTTCGGTTTCATTGGAGGGTGAGGTAGTAGGTGAGGATGTCCGTATTCCTGAATTTGCAACCGGAGCGTGTTGGGACGGTGAAGCACTCTGGCTTGGGTTTCTTAACGAACCAATTCTAACTCGAATAGACCGAGAGGGCAACCAAATTGCTAACATCCGATTCGGAGATGATGAACAACAGGGCGCCTTTGGAGTGGCATGGGATGGTGAAAACCTGTGGACATCACAACCGGACATAAGATCTTTAGTTCAGGTTTCCGTTGACGGGGATAGGTTGCGAACTGTGGGTACCGACAATGTAGAAGGCGCTGAATGGCCCTGCATAGTATACGTTGAAGACCATAACGACGGGCACATGTGGCTCTGCTCACAACCTGCAATGTCATACTATCAGTTGAATATTGAAGGTGATCAAGCAGAAGTTATTCAGAGTGACAGGTTAGATGAAGACAGTATGTATGGAATAGGTCACGACGGAACCAATCTGTGGATTCACACGCATAATGGGCAACATTTTGTCATTGATGACGGGATCGCTGAACCACGATGGATCATGGCTGAACCTACGGAGGGAGTAATTCCTGCTAATGACGAAATAGCATTTATGCTTTTCTTCAACACCGTTGACATGGAAGATGGTGTCTATGAGATGCGGGTAATTATTGAGCTTGAAGAACCTGATGAAATGCGCGATGATCTTGATATCGACCTGATCGAATTTTCAGCTGTTTTGTCAATCGAAAGCGACGTATCAACAGTAATTGGAAATGTCATGGATTCCGCAACCGAACAGCCGATTGAGAATGTTTTAATTGATATAGACCAGTATAAAATCTCACGATTCTCAAATGGAATCGGTGATTTCTCTTTCGAGAACCTCCCGCTTGGAGATTATGCCTTCAACATCTCTGCGGATGATTATCTTCCTCAACTGGCGGAAATAGAGCTTGAAGAAGCCGGAGAGTTCGAGCTTAACATAGAGATGCTTCACTCGACCTGCGAACCGGATATTGAAAACGTAGCTGAAGAAATTGGTGTAGATCAACAAATAGAAGTAGGCTTCAATGTTGCAAACGCTGGCACCGGACCATTGACCTACACCACCGATTTAAGCTTAATCGGTGACGCTAACGCAGAGCCCTGGGAGATCAGAAGACAAATACCTGTAGGGCAAATTTTAAACGAAGCCCGTGTTCAAGGTGCAGTCTGGGCAAATGAAAACTTCTATGTTGCCGGGTCCAACGATCGTGACCCTCAAATATATGTCCTGAATGTAGAAGGTGAATTAATCGATCAGTTTGCTCAAACCGGAAATAACGGAAGTTATGGTTTTAAGGATCTCACGTTCGATGGTGAGTGGATTTGGGGATCAGGCTCAGGTGTGATTAGAGCATTTTCACTCGACGGTGAGATTATGGCTGAATTCGAAGGTCCATTTAATCCTACATCCAACTTCTCCTGGGACAGTGACCGGGAATTGCTCTGGGTATCGAGCACCACATCTGACATTATGGGTATTGACAGAGAGGGAAATGCGATTGTTGAATTAGATCGAGACGGGATGCGGATATATGGACTGGCTTATTGGCCCAATGATCCGGATGGTCATACTCTTTACGTTTTTCACAGAGATAATGAAATGGGCGACATGATCGTCACCAAACTCAATCCAGAGGATGGCAATCGAATCGATGTGAGCATTCTTGAACCTGATGGCGGAGGCAATCCATCAGGGGCATTCATAACCAACCAGTACGATATTTACAGTTGGGTATTTTTAGCGGTCGCAAATAGCGGATCTGATGACCGGATTGATATATGGCAGCTTGCAGCCCGTACCGATTGGATGGAATTGGACCCGGTCAATGGAATTATTCAAGCTGACGAATCAGAAGATTTTACATTAACCCTCGATGCAACCGGTTTGCCAGAAGAAGTCTTTGAAGGTGAGATTGTCTTCACCCATGACGGCGTTGGAGGTGAAACCAGAATCCCGATAGCAATGAGTATCAGAGGTGGACAGGACATTGCAGAACGTATGCTGTTCCTGAGCGAAGGTTGGAGTATGGTCTCAGTGAATGTTCAGCCTGATAATGACAATATCGTTGCAATGACCCAGACACTTGTAGATCAAAATGTGCTGCTGATGGTCAAGGATGGTATGGGTCGTTTCTACTCACCTGCATTCAACTTCTGCAACATCCCCCGCTGGAATACTGCTGAAGGCTACCTTATAAAGCTGGATGGCAGAGGCCAGGTTTCGATTGTGGGCATATCTATCCCATTCGACGAACCAATTCCATTAAACGAAGGATGGCAGATGGTCAGCTATTACCCGCGCGATGCCGTCCAACCGCTTGTAGCAATGGCTGGAATATTGGATGTCCTCTTACTTTCAAAAGACGGTCAGGGACGCTTCTGCAATCCCGAATTCAACTTCTGCAACATGGCTGATTTTGAAGAGGGACAGGGTTACCTGATGAAAATGGATGAAGCCATTGATCTGATCTGGCAACTTGGTGATGAAGAAGAAATGGTATCAACCCAGATACCACATCAATTTTTGCCCAGACTTGTTACTACTGATAACAACCTGAGCATGCTGGTTCTGGGTGATGTCCCATCTGGTGGTGAGGTAGGCATTTATGCAGGAGATCTTCTTGTAGGATCAGGGGTGTTGGACAACGGCAAATGCGGAATAGCAGTTTGGGGCGACGATCTGACAACTGATAATGTTGATGGAGCGATACATGGTGAAGTCTTAGGCATGAAACTGTTCATTGATCATGTTGAACACTCCGCACAAGTTAACATTAAAAGAGGAAGTGGATCTTATCTGACGAACGGTTTTCAGGTAATGGAAATATCCGATGTATCGAGCATCCCAGAAGAATTCGGAATTACTTCCACCTACCCGAATCCCTTCAACAGCAGCACAAGCGTAACGTTCAATCTCCTCGAGACCGGACTGACTAATCTTGCATTGTACGACCTCGCCGGACGCCTCGTAACAGATTTACTTTCGGGTGAAATCACAGCCGGTCAGCACACTCTGACAATTGACGGTGCCGACCTGACAAGTGGAGTTTACATCCTGCAACTTAACAGCAATCAGCAGATTTCTCGTCAGAAGATTACTCTGCTGAAATAATCCCTTTTTGAGAAACAATAGAATCAAAGATACCCGGGCGACTTGTTCGGGTATCTTTGTTAAGTTTCGTCCCACTCGCCGGAGTAACGAAGCAAAGTTCGCTACTCTGGTCTCCTGCGAACCAGACATCCTTATCTCCAGCACTACCGGGAGCATCAAACAACGCATTTCATTCAAACAAACGACTAAACGCTTTCACTCTGCTCTAACACAACTCTTATCGTCTTGAGAAGCTCATGCATTCTGTATGGTTTCTCAATAAATCCCCTCGCCCCCATTTTCAATAACTGACCTTCAGGTCCATCACCACGAAATCCCGTTGCAATTATAACTTTTTGCGCTGGATTATGTTTCAGTATTTCAGTCAAGACCTTTCGACCCGACATTATTGGCATTGAAATATCAAGAATTATCAGATCAATCTCTTTCCGGTATATATCCAATATTTGCAGCGCACTAATACCATCAGCAGCAGTCAAAACCTGATAGCCCAGTCGTTCCAACATATGCTGACCAAGCTCACGCAAAGTCTCTTCGTCATCTACAACCAGAATCGTTTCGTTACCTCCAGGAATCTCATGGGCATCAACAGATGGTTCTATATTAGCCTCAATATCTACCTTTGGAAGATAGACTGAAACATTTGTACCTGCCTTGGGATTACTATCAACACTTACCCAACCATTGTGAGCTTTTACAATCCCATAAACCATTGCCAAACCAAGCCCTGTCCCCTTTCCCTGCTCCTTGGTTGTAAAGAAAGGCTCAAATATTCTCGGGATGTCCTCAGGAGTTATTCCAGAGCCCTCATCGCAAACGGATAGCCTGACATAATTACCAGGCTGAGCATCCATTCGCATAGTAATATCCTCAGGAGAGACCTCTATGTTCTCTGTATTAATCTGAATTTGACCTCCATCTATCAAAGCATCACAACTATTTACGAGGAGATTCATTAATACCTGGGTCATTTGGCCGGAATCGACCATAGACGTCCACAAATTCGGCTCAGAGTTAACTTGAAAACTATAAACTTTATCAACCGTGCGGCGAATTAGCATTACAACTTCATCAACTACATTATTTATATTGACCGGCTGGGGTTTTTCAATCCGTCTTCGTCCAAAAGCGAGAAGCTGCGCGGTCAATTCAGAAGCACGTTCGGCACTCTGTTGAACAATCTGCAGTCTCTTTTCAATCTTACTGTCTGAACCGGCGTAACTAATTGCTAAATCAACGTTACCCATAATCGCCATAATGATATTGTTAAAGTCGTGGGCAATTCCGCCAGCAAGTCGCCCAACAGCTTCCATTTTCTGCATCTGACGGACCTGCTCTTCCAACTCCTTGTATCTGGTTATGTTTCTAATCATGCCCTGATGTCCGAAAACACCACCTTTTTGAACTCTTCGCATTGAAGACGTGACCAGACAATCCATTGATGTGCCATCATTTTTCAACATTTGTATCTCGTAATCCCGCACAGCACCTGATTTTTCAATTACTGACTGAAAATCATTGTTATCTTCTTGACTTACATAACATTGTGCAGAATCCATTCCAATCATCTCTTCTCGAGAATATCCAAAAAGTTCGAGGGTGGATTGATTCACATCCAGAAACTTCCCGTCAGGCGTAGAAATGTATACGGCATCTCGAGAATCTTCAAATAGAGTCCCATATCTAATCTCACTTTCTAATAGCTCTTCCTCTGAGCGTTGACGGAAAATTGCCGCGCCAAGAACACTAACCCCTGCCCTCAACGCATCAATCTTACCCCCTGACCAGCTTCTATTAGATTGACAATCTATAAAGTTGATTATCCCCCACCAGTCAGAACCAACAAACACAGGTATGCTCAATATCGATGCAATCTCCTTACCAAATACTTTCTCTAATAGTTCCCCAGAATTTCTATCCCCCTTTTTTGTCGAAATGACTTCACCCTTTCGAAAAGCACTTTCCCAGTGTTTAAATTCTCCATTTTTCCAATCAATTTCACCCAACGAATTATGACGATTCTTACACTTGGCTTTATCGGAAATGGATATAAGATGCAAACCTGCAATTTGTGTCTCTGCTATATTTTTATACAGATTGATTTCGCACACATCAGTAACTTCTCTGAACTTTTTGATAACATCCTCAAAACTCACTCGAAATCTTTTTGATTGCAAGAATTGTTCAGAAGCGTTACTAACAGCCTGAAGGATTGTTTCTCTGGTTTTTAATTCCTTTTGAGCATGCTTGCGAACCTCGATTTCCTGTCTGAGCTCTCTTGTTCGTTCAGATACAATCTTCTCAAGATTCTGATTGACAGACTCCAGTTCATCTTGAGTTGTCTCTAGAACGTCAACCATTGTATTAAAAGAACTTGCTAAACGACCGACTTCATCTTGAGTTGAAACATCAGCCCTGCTGGATAAATCACCACTTGAAATTCTCTCAGCAGCAACCACAATTTTCCCAAGAGGCACTGTAACAACCATGCTGATCCCCAGAACTAATATCAAACCTTCTAAGAATATGACTATACTGAGTAGGGCAAACCTGCGTTGTGTCCTTTTAATATCTTTATGAATACTCTCAAGCGATACACCAAGGTAAAGAATCCCAACTTCCCTATCATTTGCCAGTACTGATGTCTGAATTAAATAAAGTGATCCGTCTTCTGAAATTTTACTTTCTCCAGCAGCAAATAACTCCTCAACTTCTTTTGCCAGTTCCAAATTGAATGCAGTAAACACATCACCTTCCCTATCAATAAGTACAAAATATACAAGGTCCTTGTTCGCCTTAATAATTTGCAATGCATTTTCAACCTGAGCTTTATCCTGCTGATCCAAAGCTGTTCCGATGCTGATTGCACTCATATCTGCAATAACGTTCGTTTTATCTATTAATCCAGACATGATCTCATCACGCATAATGCTTGGGAAGTAAAGGTAGATACCCAGCGATATGACCGCAAGAAGCGCCGTTGTTGGTAATACCAACTTAGTTCTGATTTGAAATGGCTTGAGGTTCAGCAAGGCTTTTCCTGTTTAACACTTTTTTCAATATATCGAAAATATTAAACTAAAGTTAATATGTCAAGTGCTGTAACAAGTGATATTATTAAAATACCATGCTAATTAAGAACAAACCTTAAACTGATTGACAATGGTGTTTTTCAGCATTATCTTACCGTATTACGACAAAAGGAGTAAAAACGATTTTCCCTGCCACATGAAAGTTTCTGAACATAAAGGCTTTGTCCTTGTTGTAGACGATGAGGTTGGAGTCGGAGAAATGATTGAAACTTATCTTTCTGAACAAGGTTTCAAAGTCATATACTCTTCAGAAGGTCAAGAGGCTGTTGAAATAGCCAAAAAACAGCAACCTGATCTGGTAATTCTCGACCTGATGATGCCCGGAATGGACGGACTTGAAGTTTGTCGACAACTGAGAAGTGATCCGGTAACGCAGCAAATTATTATCATTATGCTAAGCGCGAAAGCTGACGAAACTGATATTGTCGTGGGACTTGAGCTCGGAGCAAAGGATTACATTACTAAACCGGTTCGCCCAAGAGTTCTTCTCGCGAGAATTGAAGCCGCCCTGCGAATGCGTGATGAAATTATCAACCGAAAAGATGCCGAGTCAATCTCCCATTATGGAATTTCTGTTCATATAGGAAGACGAAAGGTGTTTGTTGACGGTAGGTCTGTGGAACTCACTGCCACTGAGTTTGAAATGTTGTTTTTCCTGATTAAACGACCCGGTTGGGTATTCTCAAGGTCTCAGATAGTTGAGGCTGTTCGCGGAGATGACGCTTCCGTCTTTGACAGAACTATAGATGTTCACTTAGTTTCCCTCAGGAAAAAGCTTGGACAGTACGGACAATTTATTGAAACAGTTCGTGGCATTGGCTATAAACTTCGAGAATAAATCGTAAAATCTTCTTCATCGGATTTGATTCAGCTTGACTCTACACACTAATTCCATCCCGAACACCTAACGATCGATTCTCTATATTCAGTTTATTAAGAAGAGCTGATTTTTCCCTTAACAATTTCTTAATAATTCACCTGATTTCGCACATAAAACTAACAACACCACCTAATCTCCAATCACAACTAATTGTAAATATACATATTAGCAATAACTGTAGTTTAAATTGAAATTAAACAATTTCTTAATATATTTCTTATACTAACTTCATTCTAGGAGTGTTTATTGTAAATGCGATTTGAAAAAGAAACTGCAAACTTAAAAAGACTCAACAAATCTTTACAACCTAAATAAGGGAGACCAATTATGGGTCAACAACAACTATTATTACTGGTTCTCGGCGTTATCATCGTCGGAATCGCAGTCGCAGTCGGACTGAACATGTTTTCAAGTAGCGCCGTAGATGCAAATCGCGATGCCGTTACATCAGACCTCACGCATCTGGCCTCAAAAGCACAGCAACATTACAAGAAACCGACAACAATGGGAGGCGGAAATAATGATTTCAACGGTTTTACTCTGGGGACTCTTGACACATTGAATTCTAACGGTGGATTCAGAGTGTCTCCAACTGTAGTCAACACTAAGGTTGCTGCAATTCCCGCAGGCGTCATTACAATCAGCGCTACAGATCAAGAAATATTCCTAATCGGCTACGGTACAGAAACCGGGCGTGATGGAACGAATCTTGTGATGGCATATGCTACAATTACACCAACAGGCATAACAACGACAATCGTGAACTGATTAATTACATACCTTTAAACATAAGAGACGAGAGAAATCTCTCGTCTCTTATGTTTTTTTTGCACTATATTGTGAAGTATACGCACTCACACAACCCATCGATTAAGGAGGCATAGGAATAATGCCTGATTTCAGATTTGAAGGCACATCTTTTTACGGAAAATCTATCCATGGTGTTATTCAGGCGGATAATCTCTCTCGCGCCAAGAAAAAAATTGGTACTCTCGCTTCATCACGGCGCTTTGTTGTAAATAAAATTCTTTCCCGCCGCACATTTCTATATAGGGCAATAAAAGATGGCGTGACGCCAATTTCCGGAGAGCAGAAAGCCTTCACCAAAGCTGAAGTCAAGGAAGCTCTTGAAAGGTTGGGACACACTGTAACAAAGGTGCAGCCGAAGCTATTCGATTTCCGAATGAAACCTCCCGAAACTGAGATTGTGACCTTTGTAAGAGTCAGTGCGGATATGCTGCGTGAAAAACTGCCCTTCAATGAAATCCTTCAACTCCTCGTAAACGACATCGAGAACATCACTTTACGCGAATCAATTCGTGAAATCAATAATGACCTTCATCAGGGAAAAGACAGTGAAGAGTCTTTCATTCGCCAGGAGAAGTGTTTGGGCAAATTTACAGCAAGGATGCTCGGACTTGCTTCAAAAAGTGGTAATATGGTCGATATTTATGAAAGTACAGCGACCTTCCTCGAAAGAAACTCAGAATTCAAGAAGAGTATAAAAAGTGCTCTGATAATGCCTTTGTTCACATTACTGATTCTTTTTGGAGCTGTAATTTTTTATATCGCTTATATTTTTCCGCAAACGGCAGAATTATTTTTGCGAATGAAAATAGAATTACCCCCAATGACAGCAGGGACCATGAAGGTCAGTGATTTTTTGATTGATAATATGCTAATCTTGTCCATAATCACAATTTTGAGTGGGGTGGGAATAGTACTTTTACTGCAGGTGCCAAAAGTACAGTTTTTGAAAGATAGATTTATCTTTAAGATCCCAGTTATTGGTACGTTGATCCATAAAACTACTATCGAAATCTTCTGTAGAGTATTTTACGCTCTCTATAGTGGTTCAGGGGAAAGTGTGGATGCTGTTAAGCTCGCGGCTGAAGCATGTGGTAACAAGTACATGGAACATCGAATAAAAAAAGTGGCAATTCCCATGATGCTCAAGCAGGGTGTTGGATTAGTAAAAGCATTTGAAGCATCTGAGGTATTTACAAAAACTGCATTGTCGCGATTTAACGCCGGGGCTGAAACAGGCACGCTCAAACAAGCTGCGAAGCAAATCGCTAACTATTATCAAAAAGAAACGGTTTACAAGCTAAAGAACGTTGTTGATTTTGTTCAACTGATGGTTGCAATGGTTATTATGGTGGTAATGACCGCTCTAACTGTTGTTTCAACTGAAACTGCTACCATAAAGCCAAACATGAATAAATAGAGAGATCGATCTGCTTTGATTGAGATAAAACATTTTTTGGAAGTTTTTTAATGAATATGCCTGATTCTGGAACTAGTCGCCAAGTGGTTACCAAGATTAAAGACAAATTGGGACTGACCCTTGTTAATCAGGGTGTTGTCAGCTCTGAGATTGTGATAAATGCTCTCGCTGTAAAGGAAAAGAATAGCGCAGGACATTCCGGTATACGTGCATCTCGTGGTTTAGCACAAATACTCGCAGAAGATTTTAATATTGATAGGGATGCCGTATTTGGTGCCGTTGCAAAAGTTTATGGTTTTCGTGAGATTAGTCTGACTGAGGAGGATACAAACGAAGAACGGGTGAAGTTTATGAAAAAGATGATTGAACTTCTCCCTGAAAGTAGTCGTGAGTACATGGCCAATAAGCAAATTATGCCTTTCAGATATGACAAGCTTCGACCATACAAGCTAATTTTCATTGCAGCTGATCCTACAGATAGAATGATCCCGGTGCTCGCTCGAGCTATGAAAGTACAGACATATGATGTCTGCTATGTTGCTTATTCAGAGATGATGGCACTCCTCGAGAAAGTCATGCCTCGAGAAAATTTGTTCTTGAAAGAACTGGAGGATAATCCTGAACAATTTTCAGACGCAGATATCGAAGAAGAAGATCTGGATGAGGCTCTCCTTGATGCAGAAATCAATAAAAGCCTTCTCGTAAATCTTGCCGAAGGTATGCTTATTGAAGCTGTAAGGGTCGGTGCCAGTGATATTCATATTGTCCCCAAAAATAGTGGTTCAACAGATATCCATTTCAGGATTGATGGCATGCTTAGACCCTGGCACAGTCAGGAGGGAATTCGTCCCGAAGCTATCTCAGCAGTAATGAAGGATAGATCGAAAAACGTTGATCGATTTGAACGCGAACGTGCTCAAGATGGATTTATCCAGCGCAAAATTGACGATCACAGCATACGATATCGTGTGTCAATCATGCCGATTGTTGGAAGCGAATACCAATACAAATTTGAAAGCATTGTCATCCGTATTCTCGATGACAGATCCGTCATAACAGATCTTGATAAACTCGGGTTCCACGGAATTGCCAGAGCTTCATTCCTGAAAGCGATCAAGCAGCCTCAGGGTATGGTTATTGTTACCGGACCAACAGGGAGTGGTAAATCGACAACCCTGATTGCCGCTCTCAGCCATATTGTAACTCCCGAAATTAACGTTCTGACGGTTGAAGATCCTGTTGAATACATCATACCGGGAGTACGTCAATTAAAGATCAGCCCGAAGATGAACTTTGAGGCTGCATTAAGGTCAATTCTCAGGCATGATCCTGACGTTGTAATGCTTGGTGAGATAAGGGATAAAGAAACGGGAGAGACCGCTATTAAATTAGCGAACACCGGTCACCTGACCTTTTCAACGCTCCATACCAATGATGCTCCAAGTGCTGTTTCCCGGTTATATAAAATGGGCATTGAGACATTCCTCATCGCATATGCAATAAATATAATTATCGCACAGCGACTGATGCGCAGGTTATGTTCAAAGTGTAAAAAACAAATTACTGAATTTGATGAGAAATTCATTACACGTCTTCACTTCACAATGGATGAACTTAGAAGCCATACGATATACGAACCAGTTGGCTGCGATCACTGTCATAATGGATACAAGGGACGAGTGGCCGTCCATGAAGCTCTTTACTTTACGAAAGCCATTCGACGGATGATTTTTGAAGCTAAAGGCGACATTAACGAGGAAGTTATTAAAGAACAAGCAATTAAAGACGGCATGATGACACTTCAGGAATCTGCACGGATGCGAGTATTTGAAGGAACTACAAGTTTTGATGAAGTTGCACGGGTTACATCCGATGATTAAGCCGATATGAATACAGGTCAAACACTTCTGACAATGGGTGCTCTGATGCTGATCTGCATAATCATTCTGAACTTTAATGTAACGTCAAATAATATCGGAACTTCACTTGATTTTAATCGATTCCGGCTTGAGGGTCTTTCGATTTTAACCTCACATATTGAGCAACTATCTCAATACTATTTCGACGAAGTATCAACAGACACAATTAACGAAAAGAGAGTCAATAATTTTAGTCAGGATCACCAACTCGGTTTTGACAATGGTGATAATAATGTAATAGATGATATTGACGATTTCCATGGATTAACAGTTGTCGATACCGGAATGAGTGGTGTTATATATAACGTTAATTTTGAGGTTGACTATGTTAATCTCCAATCTGGTATCATCACACATTCAGGAAACCGTGAATATCACAAACGAGTCTCATTATCCGTCTCTGATGCTTTTGATCCACCGCTGGTTTACAGTATGTCAGGCAGCAATAGAGTGAGAGATACGTTAAAAGTTGAAGTTGTAATCAGCTACTGGTTCTTTAATTAAAGCAATGGAGATTTATTGGCTTCACTGATAGACATAATTAGCGCAATGTTGGTAGGTTCCATACTGCTGCTCGTTTCTATAAAGGCGATGGATGCAGGATTGCAACAATTTGTCAATCATAATACTGATGCCATTGCTCAAGATGAGCTCATTGGTATGACCGAAATCATTCAGAATGACCTGCGGAAAATGGGATACGGAATACCTGAAGCTGATCAAGCATCAATCATTCAATCCGCTCAATCAGCGAATATCCAGTTTCTTTCAATCCTCAATTCAGCTGATGAAATTCCTGATACCGTTGATTATCTGGTTGCAGAACTTGATACCATCACATTCGTAGATACTTTAATGGTGTTGTATGGCATCACTCGAACTGTTAAAATCAGTGGTAGCAGCACTGTATCAGGTATTGTTGGAGTTATTACCAATAACGATATTTTTAGCTATCTTGATCAGATGGGAGAGGAAACGGCTGTAGTTCAATCCATAAAAATGGTCGAAGTTACCCTTGTTGCAATGAATCCAAATGTTTATTTAAGTGACGAGGTTATAGCAGCAAATAATGCTGTTGACCGAATGGTTGAAATTCAGAAGTTGATTACCGGATCTTACTGGCGTCAGACACGTGTGATTTCCAAAAATCTGCGGAGGTGAGAATTTAAATATGTTTGGAAAAGGAGCCTTAATTTTCGTAATTGGATTTTCATTGATCTTTTCGACCTATTCAATGAAACTGAACTATCTCACAGTTCAATCTGCGGATAATTTCAACTTCTATTACATGGAAAACCTGATTCACGAAGCCGGAAATACTGTGATGAATATAGCAATTCACGAGGTCTGGCTAAATGGAACTGGGATTGACACCTTTACAGTTTATGCAAACCCTTGCACAACCTTTGTTGAAATCTCATCAACCGGTTCTGATTCTATCATTGTTTCGGTTATTACCCGCAGCCGTCTTTTTCTCAGTGATTATTATGCTGATCATAATGACACTTACGAATTCCGTGATACAATAATTGCTGTTTTCACATATGAAACTCCACTTTCCGAATATTTCTGGTTCACCGGCACGGAAAATGGAGCGTATTGGGCAACCGGAGATACCGTTTGGGGACCGATCCACACTAATCAAATAATGCACAACTCAGGAACTCCGGTATTCTACGGCAAGGCAACCGCAAGACTGGGAATATCTCCCGATCCTACAAAACCAAGTAGTCAGGCTGAATTTTTAGGGGGGTGGGAGATCGGCGTTGATATGGGGATTCCGACCGATATGAGTGATCTGATCATTGCGGCAATTGTTTCAAATGATGGTGCTGTACTTAATACAAAATGTATATATCTTCAAGAACTTACCATGGACTTTCTTTCAAACGGAAATGTAATCAGAACCGTTGATGGTGTAACCGATACGGTTACTCTTACGACCATTGCACCAGATGGAGTAATCATGTGTTTCAGTGATATAAACGTTTCTGGAACCCTCAACGGAGAGGTTACACTTTATTCTTGGGATGATATTTGGATTCAAGACGATATTGTTTATGCTGTTGATCCCCTAGTCAATCCAAACTCGGACGATATGTTGGGATTGGTGGCTGAGGATGATGTTTGGATCGCAGACAATGTCGCAAACAATACCAATCTCAATATGAATGCATGCATATTGGCAATTAATGGATCCATGCAAGTTGATAATCTAAATAGTTATCCTGTTGCAGGGATACTCAGTAATATCGGCAGCATTTCACAGGGTGGTCGTGGAGATATAAACAAGCGTACAGGTGGACCCACAGGACCAATTTCTCATGGTTTCTCAAAGAACTATTATTATGATCCCCGATTGACTGAGGTTAGTCCACCAGAGTACCCATACATCCAGGAACTGCATCTTGCTTCGTGGTGGGAATAAAATTAATGGCTAAAATAGTTTTCAATAAAAGGGGTCCTTTCATATGGACTTAGAGCTTAGACAAAGGGCAAAGGCACTTTTACAGAATCTTGTCAGTCGTATTCCTTTAACTCTTTCAGGAATGGAAAAGCAGCAGTTTTGCGCCAATGAACTAATTAACAAACTTGAAAGACCTGATAGAGTTACCTTAAAATCATTTGTCGACGATTGTCTTGTTGAAATGAGGGAGCTTGAAGCATCTGACATTGATTTTGGAGGATGGGGATCGAATGGCCACATCTGGTTGAGGATTCAGGGAGTAAAAAAACCTGCCGAGAAGTTTGGTTCCTTTACTGTTGATGAAACTGACCTGTTAATTCAGAATCTGCTTATGGTTAGTCAGCAGGAGCATTTACAAGAAAACATGAATCTTGATTTTTCATATATTTTCAAGGGTGACCGGGACATCTATTACCGTCATCGAGCCAACACATATCTTGATCTTGATGCTCTATCCTTAAACATGCGTGCGATTAGCACAGATATCCGACCATATGAAAGCTTTGGTTTTCATGCTAATCTGACAAAGATAAACAGTCTTGAACACTCTAAGGAAGGGCTGATTCTTATTACAGGTATCACAGGATCTGGAAAAAGCAGTACACTCGACGCAATAATTGATCTCAATAACAACACAGTAAATGCTCACATCATCGTCATTGCATCTCCGGTTGAGTTCGTTCATAACTCAAATAAATGCATAATTCGTCATAGAGAAGTCGGTAGAGATACTAAATCATTTAAACACGGTACAATTGAGGCATTGCGTCAAGACCCGGATATTATTATCATAGGAGAGATGCGTGATCCTGAAACAATTATGGCAGGACTCGAAGTTGCAGATAGTGGACATAAAGTACTAACAACTCTGCACACATCTTCAGCAATTGAGAGTATTGATAGAATCATTGGAGAAATGCCAGTTGCAGAACAGGAAAGAATGAGAATGCGTCTCGCTGATGTACTCCGATTGGTGGTATCTCAAAAATTAATACCGAGTCGAGATGGAAAACGAATTCTGGCAAAAGAAATTATGGTAATGACTCCATCAATCCGCGCAGCTATAAAAAACAACAACACCGGTGAGATTTACCAGATGATTAATGAGGGAATGAGTGTCGGAATGATCACAATGGAGCAGGACTTAAAACGATTGACAAACTCAAAACGGATCACCGCAGAGAGCGCTGTCAACTTTGCGAACAATAAATCCATGATGAAGCGGTTACTTCAGAGTTATTAACGCACTTAAAACAGGATGTTAAATGGTGAACATAGAAAGCTACAGGTTGGGTAATGTCAATTTACAATAACAGATTTGCAGTCGGTGTTAGTGACGAGGGCGATTTATTAAGAGTCGTTAAAGTTTGCCGAACTCAAGATGCTATTAAAATTTTGGACGTGAAAAACTACCGTCTTCGAAAAGCTCTGGATGCTTCAAGTTACAACGATGAAGATGATGTTACAAATTATGACGATCGAAAAACCATCGATATTACCTCATTTGATGATGAAGGTGATATCGATTTCCAGAACCCCGAGGACTCTTCTGATGAAAAAACTGGTGATGACAACGCTACATTTATAGAAATATTAGATTTAGCAAAAGAGAAAAGCAGTCGAATTGCACTTTCAATCTCGGAACCAAGAGTTTTTTATAGTGTGTTTGATACGAATTGGGGGTTAAGTGGCAAAAAACTCTACCAAAAAATCATCTCTGAGCTATCAAATCTGAAAGAAAACACAATAAGAATAGACAGAAATTCGATTTCTATTCTGCAAATGACTGAAAATCGGTTGATGACAGTCGCCCGTGATCAAGATCTCGAGTTTTTCACTCGACTCGATCTTGTGAAGAAATTTATTGGACGGAGATTACCGCGTATAGAATTTGCAGAATCATCCGAGTTTTCTCTGATCAATCTGATACTAAATCAGTATGACCTTCACGAGGATGATATAACTCTGGTTTTATATGTTGGTGATGATTCCAGTAGACTGATCTTTCTTCAAGGCTCCAGGGTTCATCACATCTCTCAACTTATTGGTGAAGGCATAAATTCACCAAATGTTGTAACTATGTTGTACAGCCGTCTCTTATTAGCGCTTGATACACTTGACCTGCCAAAAGTAGATAAGATTATTCTGGCAGGTTTGAATGATACTGAAGAAATCAGAGAGACATTTCTTGAAAACTTCACCTTTGGGGTTGAAGAGTATTTTCATGACAATTTTGGTACAGATATCAATATTGAAATGTTCAAACATAATTTTGACACATCGGCTCTTGATTATGAACAGGTAGAAAAACTCAATTCATTTTCCATCGCAATAGGTGCCGCTGTCCGGGCAGTTACTCCAGATAATAAGAGCCTGATCAATGTTGATCTCAATCCTACATTTGTCAGAGATCGCCAGAAAACCATTATTATTACGAAATTCGGATGGGTGTTAATTTGTCTGATACCAATAATAATCGCTTACACAATCGTTAGTATCGGGGATTTAACGAGACAGATTAAGTATTTAGAAAGAGAAGTCTCTACAAAACAACTGTTTCTTGCGAGACAGAGAAATGTTGAAGTATTGATTGAAGAGGCACATGCCAAACTCGTTAATCTGGACAATTCCATCACAATTCTTGATTCACTTTTAATCAAGTCCGAATCCCACAGTGATTTCATTGGACGGTTAATGAAATTGAGCGAGGAAATTAACGGTCTCTGGATAACAGAATTATCTACGAATACCGATAACATTGCATTTCTAAAGGGATTTGCATACTACCGTAACAGAATCCCAAGGCTTGTAAAAGGACTTGGATCATCCAACTTGAAAGTTGTCGATGTTCGTGAGATTCGTGAGTCTACTGTCTATTATTTTGAGATTGAAACAGATATCTCCAAAAAACAGGACAAAAACTAATGTCCTATAAACTTAGAAATACCCTTCTCCTACTTGCACTGACATGTGTTTTCCTAATATTTAGTGCATATTTCTTGCTGATTCACTTTCCAAATCGAGTTAAAGAAATTGAACAAAGGCTCGTGGAAATCGATAAATCCGTCGAGGAAATACCAAAACGCGTTGATTATCTGGCGGAAATAAATAAAACACTTGAGGACAAAGAAGCCTTCCTGAGCTCTGTTGACAAAAAGATAGAAACGGAAAATGATCTGTCAGATGTACTTAATTACCTAAATAAAATCCAAGTTCGTTTTGGAACTCTTAAATTCGAGATGTCAGTTGTAAAGGAAATGCAGAACATCGGTTATGCATATAAAGTTCTTTCAATTATGGGTGAAGGGAAATCCCAAACGGTACTCGGAATGATCAGGGCATTTGATAAGGGTCCTAAAATTCTGAATATAGAATCCCTTTCATTACGGGGAATTGAAGGACCAACGGAGTCTGGAAATCTTCGGACGATTATTATGCCCTTTACAATAACAATGAAGGCCATGTTTGCAGATCTCAAAGATTTGCCACCAATTTCCCGAACGGTATATGATGTAAAACCTCTCCGAGGTCCGAATGTCTTTCTCCCGTTGATATCTGCAAGGCTCCAGCAAAACACTGAGGGATTAATTGAAGTGGAAAGGGCTACCCTCCAGGCAATACTGTCGAAAAAAGCCATTATAATTGATCACTCAGGAAAAATCCATACACTGAAAGAAGGGAGTGAGGTTTATCTGGGTTATCTGACAAAAATTAATCTAAGAAAGAATAGAGTCGAATTTACCCTCAACAAAGGTGGAGTCGTCGAACAATTTTTCCTTAACATGTCCTTTCAACAAAACGATTGAGTCGAAAAATGTACATTTTCAATAATAAAATAATGCTCTTGACACTGGTGATGATTTTCATCTTTGCCAATACTGGTTGGGGACAGGTTAGTATGTCACAGAGGATAAGAAAAATAACAGCAACACCTGAGGAATACATATCCTTTCGTAATTCTCTCACATACAACGATGCAATTGAAGAGCTTAGCAGTCTTTCAAAGCAACATCTGAATAAATTAATAGTTAATCCTATCATATACGATGGTCCCATTGGGATTGATATTAATAACATTTACTGGTTTGAAGCTCTTGAGATGATCCTGACCCATAATGATCTCACCTACAAAGAATACGGTGATCATATCATAATTAACCGAGCAGAAAAGGGAAGCGTTGATAATAAACTCTTATCGGCAAAACGCTTCTATGAATCCCGTGAAGTTATCATTTCAACTGTGTTTTTTGAGGCTGATAGAAATAAAATGCGTCAACTTGGTATGAGTTGGGGCGTTCTAAAAGAAAATCAAGAAGAATTCACGGATTTAATTACAGGCGAAAGGGGATTAGAGACAGTTTTTCGTCGCGGACTTGAACAATCGTCTGCAGATAATAAAACAGGGCTGTTAAACTTTGAATTTCTTGAGCGATTTGACTTCGGAGATGTTTCTGCAATTTTTAAAACACTTGATAATTTTCAAATGGGCGAGATACTCGCAAGCCCCCAGATCACAGTTCTGAGCGAAAATGAAGGCGAGATTCAGATCGGTAGTGATTTTTCTGTAACAGTTCAGGATTTTGCTGGGAATACTGTAACGCAGTTTTTTTCAACTGGTTCAATTCTCAAAGTAACACCACAGGTAATTACCGTTGACTCTGTGACTTTCATCCATATCGAACTCGATGCAGAGAAGAGCAGCGCAACAAGCAGTGAGCTTGGAATTGAAATAAAAAAAGCGTCTGCGATAACATCCATTTTACTCCTCAACGGCGAAGAAACTGTCATTGGGGGATTATATACCAATGATCAAAGAGACATTCGAGAAGGCATCCCATTTCTAAAGGATCTACCCTGGTGGTTTTTTGGTCTGAGATACATTTTTGGATATGAATCTGTCAATACAATTCAGAAAGAGCTGATAATTCTACTTAAAGTCGACCTGGTTCCGTCTCTTGCCGAAAGAATTCAGATGAGGTTGGAAGAAAACAATCAGCTTGAAGATGGTTTGATTAAACTTAATAAACAAAGAGACCGTTATCTTGAGCAAATTGATAATCTCAAACCAGATCCAGAAGAGAAATAAACTTGTTGATAGACAGGGAAAAAAGAGTATTTCATAATCTCAGGTGACTTACCTGTTTAACTTCCCTGATTGTAAAAAACTGCTGGATAATCCAATAAAAGATCGGAGTATCCAGCAGTTTTCTCTCTAATTCACTTAATATATTCTTACTCCAAAAAGAAAATTGTCCCGTAAAACCAACTGGAGACATATAGTATTTATTGAAAGTATTGTCATTGCTAACGAAGTGATGCAATCGCGTATATTACGTGTATTCAATCAGATGGCATCGTCACCATGTTCCTCCCATTGACAGCCATACCTCAATACTTTCGAGAAATGCTCTATCCGGTTTGCAGACCAGACAATCCAAGAACTCGAAACAAACATGCCATGTATTCAACCTTGTACTCGTCCTGATAGGGATAACACTGCGCAAAAGTAATCTTGCATAGGCGTTGATTTATCAAACCCTTTAGCGTCGCTAAGATTAGAGGACTATATAAACTGACCCTAAGCGAAATATACCCATTTCTTCACAGATACGAAACAGCTTTTAAGCAGCAGTATATACAGAAATCTCAATTGTGTGAATAATAAAAGTAATTTGTGCGGAATTCACAAAAAAAAGTGCCCCCTGGTTTTGCGGAGAACCAGGGGGCGTTTGGCTGGTCTGAAGGTAAACAAACCTTCAAGCTGCGGATTACTTGACCAGCATGATTTTACGAATGGATTTGAATCCGGATTCCGTGCTCATCTGCAGCATATAAATACCTGCAGGTGATGAGTTGGCATCCCATACCAGTGTATGGTTACCAGCATTTACGGCACTGTTTACAAGTTCTGTAACCAAACGACCTGTAACATCATAAAGCCGTACGGAAACATCGCCTGTTTCAGGCATTCCGAAGTCTATCCGGGTTGTACTGTTGAACGGGTTTGGATAGTTCTGTGAGAGGTAGTAATCTTCTGGGACTGCTACCGCAACATTTACATCCAAGACCGTAAATGCGTTTGTCTCATAAACAAGACCTGTTCCGTTGTGAACAAGTGAAGCTTCGAGATCGACCACTATCTGTTGGTCAGCATCCCAGAGTTTCAAGGCAAACGCGTCGCCTTCAAGTGCGCCTTCGACTGACTTGGTAGACTTATCATCACCCCAAACTGCCAGACCGGCAC
>JABGPL010000074.1 GCA_018644935.1 Calditrichota bacterium
CAGGTTAGATTATTTGTGTCCTATCTCAGGAGTAGCGATGCAAACTTGGCTACTCTGATAAATTATGCGAAAATTCTTTCGTGATTTGTTATCTATACACAAAACGAAATCAAAAATGGTTGAAGTCCTGAAACCAAACCTTCCCACATGCTTCCTAAACAACAAACAACCCCTCCCATCACAATCGACAGAAGGGGTCTTTAGTTCTTACTATTTACAACCTTACATTTGTCGGGGCGACTGGATTTGAACCAGCGACCACCTGACCCCCAGTCAGGTACGCTACCAAGCTGCGCCACGCCCCGTGATTTTTACTATTGTTCTTGCTTCATCATGCGTCGAGAATTTTTTTTATCTCTAATAGTCCAACCTGAAGATCATTCAGATTAACTCCTGATTTATCAGTGACAGCTCCTGGCTGTTCTTTTGCAGGATTTAAGGGTTGTGAAGAATCTGTATGCAATAGCTCCTTTAGCCTCTCCTGCGCACCTTTGCTCTTGTACCCATCTTTGTAAAGCAACGATTTGATATGCTGAACAATATCTATATCCTGAGAACGATAGAGTCGCTTACCTGTGCGGCTTTTACGAGGTGACAGTTCCTTATAAACAGTCTCCCAGTACCGCAGCACATGCTGCTCAACATCGGTTTTTTCGCTTACCTCACCGATGGAATAATAGAGTTTTGGTATCTCCTGATCTGACATTCAATCCGCTTAATGATGAAAACTGCCTGCGACATTGTTCCAGCTATTCATAGCCAGCAGTTCTTAGTATTAATATAAATGAATAATCCCCTTCATAAAAGGAATTTTACATTTTTAGGAGCTAAAAAGTCTTTTCCATACCAATGTACAGCCGCTGAACCAATTCACACAAACTCTGAACAACTTTCCAAGTCTGTACCCGGGCTTTCGGTACAGTCTTCGGTGTATCAGTTTGTTTGAGTCCCATCTATATACTGCGTCACCAGACCACAATATAAAATCATCAATGACACAATTGTGCCGTAATATATGCACAACTGCACCTTTGTAGCCAATCTCGCGAGCAATTTCGAGGATTCTTTTATTATATCTGCCGAACGGAAAGGAAACCCAGTCCACTTGAATATTAAAGAGAGCCTCTAATTGTTTCTTAGATTCAGACAACTCATGTTTTATTTCCAAATCACTGAGATTTGTGAGCGCCCGATGAGTAACAGTGTGAGACCCAATGACCCAACCAGCTCTGATTAAAACCTTTAGTTGTTCGAGGTTGAGATGATTGAAATGCCTTCCCAACAAGTGATGATCCCAATCATTATTTTTTCCGATAAAACCACTGGGGATAAATATCATCGGTTTATAGTCAAACCGTTCAAGAATCGGATATGCATCCGTATAGGTACACTCATAGCCATCATCAAAGCATAGCAGAAATTTTTTACCTTTTTCTGAAACAGGTTCTGTTGTGCATTGAAAAATTGAATCAGGATTGATGGTTTTCCAACCATCAAAATGAAAAGCACTCATCAGTCTTTTGAACTGATCAGGAGGGGTCCATGTCACCCCTGCTTCCCATTTGGATGTGACCTTATGATAAAGCAGACAAGGTGATAATTGATTGCTACTTGCCGGAATGTCCGAATCCACCTTCACCCCGCTCTGTATCCGGCAACTCTTGGGTCTCATACCATTCTATTCTATCATATCGAGCCAGAACCATCTGGGCGATTCGGTCACCACGCGAAACAATGTAATTTTTTGTCGAGAAATTCGTAAGCAGAACTTTCATTTCGCCCCGATAATCAGAATCAATCGTACCAGGGGAATTGATAACTCCAATACTGTGCTTCCTCGCTAAACCGCTACGAGGTCTCACCTGCCCCTCATAACCATTAGGCAGGGCAATTGAAAGTCCGGTGGGAACGGCCGCGGTCGTACCAGGTTTTATGGTAATACTATTCGAAACTGCAGCGTATAGATCAACTCCAGCTGATCCAAGACTTGCATAATTCGGCAGAGGTAAACCAATTCCATGTGGTAATACTTTTACAGGAACTTTCATATCACTATTTGTTACCTGCCATGAAATTTCCAATCTGATCATAAGCGCTTTTTAGTTTTTCTACCTGTGGCAGGAAAACAACCCTGAAATGGTTTGTACCCGGAACCTGACCGAATCCGCTGCCGTGAACAACAACCACACCGGTTGCTTTAAGTAGCTCCTGCACCCAAACCGAATCCTCTCCGTTTATGTGTAATCTCGGAAAAGCATAGAAAGCACCTTTAGGCACAACACAGGAAATCCCCTCAATTTTATTGAGCATATCGACGGTTAGGTCCCGCCTAATGGTCAGCTTAGCGATCATTGCATCGATGTGGTCCTGAGGCCCCTCCAAAGCGGGTTTAATTGCGTATTGCAAAGGATGATTCGCGCACAGCCTGGCTCTTAATATCTTGTTACAAGCCTCAATGAAATCTGTAAGCATTGGACCATTACCGCTGATTATTCCCCAGCCAATTCGCAATCCTGGACCCAGATAATTTTTCGATAAACCACCAAATGTTATAATAGGAAAATCGTGGTTCAGGGAAGCAGTTGCAATGTGTTTTTCACTGTCAAATAACAACTTGTCATAAATTTCGTCGGAAAAGATCACCAAATCATGCTCAATGGCAATTTCAATCAAACCGAGTAACAGTTCTCGAGAGCAATTTGATCCCGTTGGATTGTTTGGGTTTATCAACACAATCGCACGTGTGTTATCATTGATCTTTGCTTTGATATCTTGGAGGTCTGGCTGCCATCCATTGGATTCATCGAGATAATAAGGGTTCTCGATTGCCTCTAATTTTGAGATAATAGCAGTGTACAGCGGGTATCCAGGGGAAGGAGTCAGTACATTTTCACCCCTGTTTACGAGGGCGGAAAGGCAAATCTCAATGGCCTCACTTGCCCCGGTGGTAACGAAAACATCCTGTATGTTCTTGATTCCTTTACGCTCTGCTTCTCCTCTGATAGAATCGAGACCTTCTTTTATTCCCGAAGAAGGTGAATAACCATTCTGGTTATCAATGAGAGCTTTGTGGGTGGCTTCAATGAGGTGATCTGGAGTACGAAAATCATATTTATTCGGATCGCCAATATTCAAATAGAGCATTTCTTTGCCCTGCTTGGCAACTTTTTCGGCAAGCACTACAACATCTCGGACAGCATATGTAATGTTGTCAGTTCTGTCCGCAGGAACAACTTGAAATTCTGATTTCACGGTAACTCTCTCTTCAGTTAGGCCAGAGAACCGTTGTAAACAACGCCTGTTCCTCAAATAGTTCTTTGGCTATTAATTGAATGTCTTCTGATGTAACCGCTTCAATTTGAGTGATTACATCGTCTATTGGAACCCACTTGCCAGTAAGAATTTCCATCTTAGCTAACCGATGCATATGGCTGTTAGGAGATTCCAGTCCTAACACGATATTACCCTTTAATTGGTCTTTTGTTCTTTGTAATTCCCTAGCTGAAACCGGATGTGCAACCAGTTTATGGATTTCCTTTCTGATTAATTTGAGTGCCTTTTCAGCACGTTCAGGTTGAGTTCCGGCATAAATTCCAAACAATCCTGAATCCTGGTAGTTATCCATAAATGAATAAACGGAATAAGCTAATCCGTATTTCTCACGAATTGTCTGAAACAATCTGGAGCTCATACCTCCACCGAGTAAGGTCGAGAGTATAAAAAGAACATATTTTCGTTGATCACTATAGCTCAATCCCCGGCAGCCCCACACAATATGAGCCTGTTGGGTTGCAGTATGCAGATCTTGCCTTTGGTTAATAGGTTCAGGCGTAACAGGGGAGATCCTGCGCTGGTCAATACCAAGTGTATTTCCCAGCCTCTTTTCAATCATACGGACCAGTCTTTTATGATTGAGTCTTCCGGCAGCGGCTATTACAACCCTTTTCCCATGATAAGTCTGAGTGCAAAACTCCAAAAGATTATCATTGTGAATTGTTTGCAGGGATTGTGTATTGCCGAGAACCGGACGTCCCAGCGGATGATTTGGATAAACCTGAGACATGAAATGCTCGAAAACAAGATCGTCTGGAGTATCCTCAACGTTCTTCAGTTCTTCGAGTATTACATCACGCTCACGATCTATTTCTTTGGGATCAAAGAGGGAGTTGTGTGTTATATCGGAAAGCACGTCAACCGCACGTGCGGTCTGTTCATCGACCACACGTGCGTGATAACATGTAACTTCTTTGGAAGTAAATGCATTCAGAATACCGCCACGACCTTCAATTTCGCGAGCGATCTGCCCGGCACTCCTTTTAGAAGTACCCTTGAAGTTCATATGCTCGAGGAAATGGGCAATCCCTGAATAATCCTCGACTTCATCTCTACTGCCAGTATCAAACCAGAATCCAATTGCGATAGATCGAACGTGAGGTATAAACTCAGTGACGATGCGCAATCCGTTCGATAATACTGTTCGCTGGTAATTCGATTTATCCACTGTCAGTTAGATTACCTCCGGGAAGGACCGCCTTGAAATCCTCCGCCCCTCGGCTTGCGATTATCCCGGTCATCCTTGTCTCTGGGAGGAGGACCACCAGGTAACAGAGCCTTGCGAGATAAATCAAGTTTCCCATTATTGTCTACCTTGAGCAGTTTTACTTCTACAGTATCACCGACCTTGAAGAGATCTTCAACATTCTCTACACGTCGATGTTCAATCTGTGAAATATGCATCAAGCCTTCGACTCCGGGTAGAATTTCAACAAATGCACCGAAATTCATAATCTTCTTGATTGTACCCTGATAGGTTTTGCCAACTTCAGGAACCTGTGTTAGGGCTTCAACTCGCAGTTTAGCAGCGTTTCCACTATCGCCATCAGCTGATCCGATTCTAACAGTACCGTCGTCTTCGACGTCAATGGTAGCGCCCGTATCAGCGATTATCTCGCGAATCATCTTTCCTCCCGGTCCGATCAATGCGCCGATTCTATCGACGGGGATCTTTACGGTAATAAAGTGAGGTGCGTATTGGGAAAGCTCTGTTTTTGGTTCTGAAATTACAGCGTCCATCTTATCGAGGATATGATGTCTCGCATCACGTGCCTGAGTTAAGGCTTCAGCCATTAATTCTGCAGATATACCCTTGATCTTTATGTCCATCTGGAAAGCTGTTATCCCGTCTCTCGTTCCGGCAACTTTAAAGTCCATATCACCGAGGTGATCCTCATCTCCGAGGATATCGGTCAGGAATTTATAATCGTCACCTTCTTTAATGAGACCCATTGCAATACCTGCAACAGCCTTTTTCACCGGAACACCAGCAGCCATTAGTGCCAGCGAGCCAGCGCAAACAGAAGCCATTGAAGAGGAACCATTTGATTCCATGATGTCTGAAGTTACACGAATCGTGTACGGGAATTCATCCCATACCGGCAGCATAGGCTGAAGTGCTCGTTCTCCGAGCTTACCATGACCGACTTCACGTCTTGAAACACCAAAGCTTCTTTTAACTTCACCGGTGCAGTAAGGTGGGAAGGTGTAGTGCAGCATGTATTGCTGGAAACCGACGACATCGAGTTGATCAATGCGTTGCTCATCGAGCTTGGTTCCAAGTGTAACTGTACCGAGTGCCTGCGTTTGTCCACGTGTAAATAAAGAAGAACCATGGGCACGAGGCAGTACTCCAACCTCACATTCGATGTCACGAATTTCTTTATTGTTTCTTCCGTCGAGACGAATATTATTTTCGAGGATATTCGCACGAACTAAGTGTTTAAACACATCGCTGACAGTTTCTTTGACACTTGCTACCTTATCACCATCTTCGGGATCGACATCTTCGAGCAGCTCTTTTACCAAAGCTTTACGCGCAGCATTTCTTTCAGATTTTTCCTGAATTACCGCGATCTCTGCTAATCTGTCAGTTCCTTTGTCCTTCACCATCTGAATCAGGCTTTCATCTCGCTCTGGAAGCTCATATTCTCTGGTAGGTTTGCCGAATTCTTCAACAATTGTTCTCTGGAATTCAACCAATATTTTGATTTGCTCATGACCAAAATCAAGTGCGTCAATCAACTCTTGATTTGAAAGCTCATCACAATGTCCCTCAACCATTGTAAGTGCATCTGCAGAACCAACAATATACAGGTCGAGGCGACTTTCTTCCTGCTGTGCATATGTTGGGTTAACAACGTACTCACCGTCAATAAGACCGACACGGACCGATGCGATAATATCGTTCATCGGAATGTCAGAAATATTTAAAGCGATTGAAGCAGCAATCGGACCAAGAACAGAAGCATCATTTTCCATATCAGATGATATGACTATCCCCATAACCTGGGTTTCATAGGCATAACCCTCTGGGAAAAGAGGTCGAATTGGCCGGTCGATAATTCGGGAATTAAGTATTTCGTTCTCGTGAGGTCTTCCCTCACGCTTAAAAAAACCACCCGGAATCTTACCGGCTGCATAAAACTTCTCACGATAGTCACATGTTAAAGGCAGAAAATCAAAACCTTCACGTCTTTCAGTGGATGAGACCACTGCAAGGTGAAGAATAGTATCCCCAAATTGCACCCAGACAGCACCATCCGCTTGACGGGCTGTTTTTCCGAGTGTCACTTTTAACGTATTACCACCAAATGCTATCTCTCGTTCAATAGACACTGCTTACTCGCTTCTTCTTATTGATTGTTAACGGCGCAGTCCAAGCTGCGCGATTATATTTCGGTATCGGGAAGGATCGTTATTTATTAAATATTTGAGCAATCTTCTTCGACGACCGACTAATTTCAGCAATCCTCGACGACCATGATGGTCTTTCGAGTGCTTCTTAAAATGATCCGTCAGGTAATTAATGCGATTCGTCAGGATTGCTACCTGAACTTCTGTTCGACCAGTATCGTTTTTGCCTTCACCGTACTTTTCGATTAATTCCTGATTTTCGACTAATGTATAAGTCATTTAATCTCCACAACAAAGATTTTAATTTTTACTGAAGTATTTTACCATAACGCTGGATGCGTAATCGGGCCGTTGGACCAAATCCCAGTTCAGCTAGACGCTGGGCTGATCCTCTGACATCTGACCCTAATTGACCAACCAACTCTGTAACAGATTTGAATGTTCTGATATCTCTGAGTTTATCAATTAATCCAACGCGTATTATTTTACCATAGATTTCCTCGCGGAAACCAATTAAGAATGTCTCAAGTGCAGGAGTTGCACCCTTGAATGTCGGTCGTGGACCGAAGTGGCTTACTGATGGCCACCTGACTCCATCAACCTCTGTGACAGTTGCATATACACCTGAGGGTGGAATTAGCTTGCAATCATCAATAGGCTCAATGTTTGCCGTTGGGAATCCGATGCGTTTGCCTCTGTCATCCCCTTTTACGACCTCGCCTTCTATATAGTATGGTCTGCCGAGACATCTCCATGCCGTCAGTGCATCACCACTGGACAGTAGTTTCCTAATCCTTGAACTCGATATCACTTCCCCAAATCGATTAACAGGTTCAACTTCTGAAACCTCAAAATCGAAATCTTCAGAAAGCTTTTTCAGCATGTTCACATCTCCAGATCGATCCTGACCAAATTTATGACGAGGACCTACGAAAATATATTTCATGCCAAGTATCTTCACAAGAATGTTTTCAATAAAATCTTTGGGACTCATTGTAGAAAACTCTTTATCAAATGGAGTTACTATCAATCTGTCTACACCAATTTTATCAAAAAGCGAAAGCCTCTCTTCAAAACTCGTCAACAATGGCGGCGGGGTTTGATTAGGTTTAACAATAGACTGTGGATGAGGATTAAAAGTCATTAAAGTGACCAATCCTTCGAGCTTTCGCATCTGTTGAATTATCCTTTGATGACCCAAATGCAATCCATCAAAAGAACCTACTGTAATCGAAGTATCCGGAACAATTTCGATTTTACTTAAATCTTTAATTACTTCCATCAGCTACCCCTTTGCTCATTTGAAATCCATGAAACAAATGATTTTAAATCCTTTGTCTTGTCAAGTCCATAAGACCCGATTCGAGTACGTTTAAGGTTCCCTAAATGAGCACCCATTCCTAAATCAATACCTACATCGTACGCCAATGCACGTATATACGTTCCCTTAGAACAAATTACTTTCATTTCAAACCCATCTGAATTGATCTGTAAAAGATCAATAGACTTAATGTTTACTTTTCTCGGTTTACGTTCGAGCTCAATACCCTTCCGGGCAGCTCGATACATCCTGACACCCTTCACCTTTAAAGCCGAGTACATAGGTGGGAGTTGAAAAATCTCTCCAGTGAACTTACTCAGCGATTGTAATATTTGCGATTCAGAAGGCATTTCAAAATCATTCTTTTCGACTACTTTACCGGTTGAATCATATGTATCGGTTGTAATACCCAAAACCACCCGTCCAATGTATTCCTTCTCCATCAACTGAAATTCGTCCAACCTTCGAGTAGCAGACCTGCCGATGCCGATGATTAAAACTCCTTCAGCAAACGGATCAAGGGTACCTGCATGACCAACCTTTTTTATACCCGATGCACGCCTTACTCTACTGACGACGTTGAACGAGGTTAAGCCAACTGGTTTATACAGAGGAATTAGTGTTCCCTCTAACAGTGAACTGAATTCACTCAAATCTAATTACTAATTCTGGTTATATTCAAATCCGTCACAGATCTAAAACTCTTCTTCCACAGAGTCATCTGTTGATTCAATATCTTCACCATCTACAACCTCTTCATCGACTTCGACTGGCAGATTGTCTCTTAATAATTTCTCAATTCGCTCTGCCTTATCTAAAGTCTCATCCAACTTAAATCTTAACTCGGGTATTCTGCGGAGATGAAGTTTTTTTGACAGTGCCTGGCGAAATCTCCACGCATCCGAGGTCAGATTTTTGATAGCTTGAAGTCGTTTTTTATTATCACCATAAACACTTACCCAAGCATCAGCATACCTCAAATCAGGGGAAGTTCGAACTTCAGTAACTGTGATAAAAAAACCAGGATAATCTTGTTTCGATAAATTCAGTATCAGGGCTAATTCACGTTTAATTAGTTCACCTACGCGTCTGGGTCTGTCCGGTTTCATTCTTTTGTTAACACCTTAAATAGCCAGTTAAGAGGATTCTTCAAGTGTTCTTTTGGTCTCATAAACCGAGAACACTTCAATAATATCCTCTACACGAATATCTCTATGACCATCCAGAGCAATACCGCATTCAAAACCGGCGAGCACTTCCTTTGCATCATCCTTGAACCGTTTCAAACTGCCAAGATTACCTGTCCATATTTCTATGTCATCTCGAATCAACCGAACTTTGCTATTGCGTTTGATCTTTCCTTCAAGTACATAGCTACCAGCAATTGTTCCCAACCGACTGACTTTGAAGACCTGTCGAACTTTTAGCCTTCCATCAACCTTTTCTTCCTTCAATGGAGCCAGCATACCTTCAAGAGTTGCGCGAATATCATCTACAACTTCATGAATGATACGATAAAGTCTAATTTCTAGACCTTCCTTTCTGGCAAGTTCGCGTGCTTTTAGGTTTGGATGAACATGGAAACCGATGATTACTGCTCCTGATGCAGCCGCAAGCAGAGCATCAGATTCATTAATACCACCAACACCACGGTGGATAATTTCGACTTTAACTTCAGCTGTTGAAAGTCTCATCAGTGCATCTGAAAGGACTTCTATTGATCCATGAACATCACCCTTGATAAGGAGTGGAAGCTCTTTTAGTGATGCTTCTTGTAAACGGCGACTCGCCTGTTCAAGGGTAAGTGAGCTTATTTTGCGAGCTGATAATTCGCGGTGTTGACGTTGCCGTCTCAGACTGACTTCACGTGCTTCTTTTTCTGTTGGATAAACAAACATCTGGTCACCCGCCTGCGGGATGCCGTTAATACCTACAACCTGCACGGGTGTTGATGGCCCAGCCTCGGTTTTCTTTTCGCCGCGTTCATTAAATAGTGACCTTACGCGACCATAGTTCTCCCCGACTACAATAGCTTGACCAGGTTTAAGAGTACCCGTCTGAACAAGAATCGTAGCAACACCACCCAACCCTTTATCCAACCTTGATTCAACAACAACACCCCTTGACCTGACATTTGGATCTGCTTTGAGTTCCATCATGTCCGCTGCGACAAGAATTTCGGAGAGTAGATCTTCAGTACCCTGACCAAATTTAGCCGATATCTCTGCTGACTGGTACTTCCCGCCCCACTTCTCAACTAAGATGTTTTTATCTGCAAGTTCTTTATAGAGTCTTTCAGGATCAGAATCGGGTTTATCTATCTTATTAATTGCAACGATGATTGGTGTATTTGCTGCTCGGGCATGATCAATTGCCTCAAGCGTTTGTGGCATAACTCTATCATCAGCTGCCACAACGAGTACGACGATATCGGTAATCTGGGCACCCCTGGCACGCATGGCAGTAAAAGCCTCGTGACCAGGTGTGTCAAGAAATGCGATTTTATCATCTTTATATGCAACCTCGTACGCACCAATGTGTTGAGTAATACCACCAACCTCTGTATCTGCAACGGTTGTGCGTCTTAGATAATCAAGTAGAGTGGTTTTCCCATGATCAACATGACCCATAATGGTAACAACGGGGGGACGTTTTACGAGATTCAGAGAAACTTCATCCTCAGGAATCTCCTCTACGAATTCATCAACACCAAATTCGACCTCAAAGCCAAATTCAGAGGCAAGAACCTCAATTGTATCTTTGTCCAGTCGTTGGTTAATTGACACAATCATGCCCATACCGAGGCAACATTGAATAATCTCCTGGAACGGGACATCCATCAGTCCAGAAAGTTCCTGGGTGGTTATAAATTCCTGTACTTTGAGAGGAGCGTTTTCCTCAACAACTTCCTGTATGTCCTTTGAATGAGTATGACGACGACGTGATTTGTCACGACCTTCAACCTTTGCCATTGTCTCTTTAATAGACGCAGCGACTTCAGTTGCACTAACCTTGTGACGCTTTCTTGAACGGCCACTTGGTTTCGCTTTTGATTGAGGTTGATTTGCAGCTACACCCGGCTTTGCAGGCTTTCTTTTTCGTTTTCGAGAAGGCTTGGGGGCAGATTCTGGCTTTGCTGTCGTTGGTTTTAGCTTGCCTTGTTTTTCAATATCCTTGGCAAGCTTTTTTGCCTGTTCAGACTCAATAGCGTCTTCAGGTGTCTCGGGCTTAATATTCAAACGTTTGCGACGAAGCTTACGCTTTGATGGCTTTTCTGTACCATCAGTTTTAGAATCAACTTTTACAAGGGCTTTAGCGAGAGAAGTTGTGTCAATTACCTCTTCTTCAGTATTCTTCTCACCCTGTTTCTTCTGCTTCGGTTTTGGTTTCTCAGTCTTCTTAGGCTTCGGTTCTTCTTTCTTCGGAGCTGCAACAACTATCTTTAGAGATTGGGCTTTAGGTAGTTCAATTTTATGACGAACCTGTTTGTCTGCCTTTGGTTTCTCAATATCAGCGGATTTTTTAGTTTCTCTGGTGTCAATAGTAGAAACTTCATCTGCTTTCACATCAGCTGATTTAATATCCGGTTTTGATGTTTCAACGGCTTTCTTTTTAGCCTTTTTGGACGATCTCTGCGGTGAAGAACCAGCCTCAACTTCCTTTACATCAGTAGTTGTTTTTAAGTCTTTGGTCGGTTCTTTTCCAATTTGCTCTTCAGCATCAGATTTTTTGCTGCTTTTAGCTTTTGGCTCAACTTCTTTTGGCTCAGGTGGAGCTTTCTCTACGATAAACTCAGAATACTTCGGGAGCTCAATTTTCTTTGCAGATTGGTCACCTTTTGGTTCTGGTGTCTCTTTAACGGCAAGTATTTGCTGTTGTTCTTCCTGACGGAGTCTGGCATAATCACGTTTTTGAACAGCTTCTCGAGTTGTCGAATGTTCACTTTGATATAAAGTAAACTTCGCCTTATCAAATTTGTTCAACAACGCGACGTACATCTCCTCCGTAACCGGATGCATTTGCTTCCGGCTGACATCATAACCTTTCGCTACAAGGAACTCGATGATGGTCGGTGTGACGACCTTTAATTCCTTAGCGACTTCGAATACACGTCTCTTGTTAGCTATTTGCTTTCCCAAATTCATGTTTAAACCGATCCGAAACCTCTCTGAATCCCTCGGCTAAGATACTTCAGGTTGAATAAGGCTTTTTCGGCTCTATTCACTCTCTTCAAAATAACCGCTCAGAACTCTATTGATGTAATCAATAACTTCATCATTGAAGTTTGGCAATAACATCAGCGAGCTGCGTTCAGCGTTGAGTACATCTTCTGCTGATGAAAAACCATTCTTTTTCAGAACTCCTACCAAACCTTCCGAGAGTCCTTCAACATCAGCCAAGTCAAGCTCTTCCTGGTAATAATCACTTACCCGTATCGGCTCTATTTCAAAACTTGTCAGTTGAGAAGCGAGTCGAATATTCTGCCCCTTACGACCGATGAGCTGCGGCATTGAATCATCTGGAATTATTGCCAGTACTTTGGTACCATTGTCAATATAAACCAATTCCAGTGGTATCACAGGTGCAAGTGAACGACGAATAAACAGATCCGGCTCTCTGCTCCAGTGGACTATATCAATTTTCTCACGATTCATCTCTTTCACAATCGCTTGAATTCGGACACCCTTCATCCCAACACAAGCTCCAACCGGATCAACTCTTTTGTCGTTTGATATGACCGCAATCTTAGTTCGATCACCGGCTTCTCGAGCAATACTTTTTATCTCGACAATACCATCAAAAATTTCAGGTACCTCTAACTCAAAGAGCCTTCGGACAAAGTTGATACTCTTTCTTGAAACAATAATCTCTGGATCACGGTTAGTCCTTCGCGCTTCAAGAACGATAGCTTTTATAGAATCACCTCTACGATAGCGTTCGTTATAAACCTGCTCCGTACGAGGCATTATTACTTCTGTTTTGTCAATGTTAAGTCTAATCTCATGGCGATTGATCTGATGAATATCACCGATAACGATCTCACCAATTCGCTGACTGAACTCCTGATAAAGATTCTCTTTCTCGATTTCGCGAATTCGCTGAACCAGATGTTGTTTCGCAGAAACGATAATCCTGCGACCAAACTCATCCTCATAATCAATCATCACAACGGTTTCTTCACCAATTTCAGCATAAGGGTCATATGTCTTTGCAACACTCAAACTAACTTCTGTTGCAGGATCCACATCAGCATCATTAGCGACGACCATCTTAATACATTGTATCTCGATATCACCTTTTTCGGGATTAAAGGTTACGCTGAAATTATCAGATTCACCATATTTCCTCTTAATCATTGAGAAAAAGACTGATTCTATAATTTCCTGAAAGGTCTCTTTGTCAATCCCCTTATCGCGCAACAGTGTAGTTACTGCATCAACGACTTCGTGTTTCATGTCGTTTCCGTTTCATCTTTTTTTTCTTAGGTGTTTCCAAAACAATACATGAGCCAGCAAGTTCTGAAATTGAATACTCACGATTTCCAGACTCGGTGCATATTGAGATATTGCCATCAACTCCAACATCCTTAATACGTCCTGAAATCGAAACATCATTTTCAGTCACCTGTATGTCAGATTCTTTCTTTTGAATCAAGCGACCAATGTTCTTTCTGAATTGCCAGATTTCACTAAGTGGGTAATCTACCCCGGGAGATGACACCTCAAGACGATAATCTTCAGGTACACTTTCCTGCAATCCAAGTAAATCCTGTGTGCTCCTGTTCACGGCAACACAATCTTTTACTGTAACGAATCCATCTTCCCGGTCTATGAAGAGCTGGAAGAGTGGATTACGAATACTGCCTTTAATTTCTGCGTAACAGAGCAAAACACCCTGTTCTTCAAGCAAAGGCTGCACAAGTTTTTCTATGTCGGAAACTGATATTGGCATTAAAAAACCGCTACATAAAAGTAAAGAGTGGGAAACAAACCCACTCTAATACAGTAATATACGAATTAATAAGCCCTAAAGCAAGGACTTCTAATCCATGAATTCCAATTCTGCCAGATTGCTTCTTGCCGAATTTGCACTTCTGGATTTGGGGTATTGCTTCAAAACGATACTGTAAATCCGCTTCGCTTCTTCATACCTCGAGATCTTTGATAAACATTCCCCTGCTTGAACCAATGCATTCGGAGCATTAAAGTGATCTTGGAATTTCATTGCAGCATCTTCATAATACGAAGCAGCTTTTGCATTTTCTCCGCGACCAAATTCAATTGACGCTAAACCTATGTATGCAGCGTGTGCAATGTAAGGGCTATTAGAGTGTTTCCGTACAATTGTGTTGTAAACTTCCTCAGCTTGCGCGAATTCACCACGTTGCTCGTAGATCCGGCCTTTCAGCATCAAGGCCGTGGGAACGGTTGATGTGCCGGAATAATCATCAAGGATGACATTGATTCTCCGGAGAGTCTCATCCATCTCACCTCTTGAATATGCATCACGAGCCAATAACTCCTCGAGTCCGGCCTTCGCTTCCGTTGACTTGCCGGAAGATTGAATGAAGGTGATTGCAAACATGAGAACAACGACTGCGGCAACGGCAATTGCTGCATGTTTCCAATAGGAATCGATATAGCTTTGGACTTTAGCTGTGAATGTTAACAGCTTGTCTTCCTTAAGCTGGGCTTTTACCAATCTTTTTCTGGGCTTTAGCATTTCAGTATAATTCTTTGTTTTACACCAGTTTTTAGCAAACAATCAATATAGTAACTTTTTCCGACAATAACAATGTCATTTAGCAGAACTGTTTGCGGTTTTAATAGTTTGACGTTCTTTCAACACTTTCTTCAGTTTCTCGTCGAGAATCTCATAGCCGACAGCAACTTCAATTCCGATATCAAGATAATATGCAGGTAAAAGTTTCAGAATATAAGGTAATTTGACAGCATCCTTGGCTGTTGTGACCAACCACTCGGATCTTGTTTTAACAAATTGTCTTGAAATATGGTCTAAATATTTCTTCTCATACTTGCAATGATCTGGCAATGGAATTTCGGCGGTGATTTCACCTCCCAACTCTTCGACCGTATTAAAAAAAGAATCCGGTTTGGCAATCCCTGCAAAGGCGAGCACCTTCTTACCTGCAATTTGATCAGCAGCCTGTATTTCTCCCTGATTAACCCTGTGCCAGAAACGAGGTATTACTCTGGTCGCAATCACCGGTTTCTTCATCAAATCACTGAGTTTGTCAACCTTATCTTTCAGTTCCTCATCAGATCCCGTGCATTTTGAAAGTACAATCAGATCCGCCCTTGCGAGTGATGATACAGGTTCCCGCAGAAATCCAGCAGGCAGAACTCGTCTGTTCCCAAGTGGATTTCTTCCATCCAGCAATACAATATCTACATCCCGTGAGACTTTTCTATGCTGGAATGCATCATCAAGTACGATAATCCCTGTCTTGTATGCACTTATAGCAACATTTGCTCCTCGGAGCCTGTTTTTATCCGTGATAACTACAGTACGCTTTGATGACTCGGCGATCAGGACAGGCTCGTCACCCATTAACTCGGGTGTTCCCCTGACATGTTTTCCTTCGGATACGATTTGAGTTCCGGTTCCGGTGCCTTTATACCCACGGCTGATAACTGCCGTTTTTACCTTTCTGGATCCCGACAGTTGATCCAGTCGGTCCAGTATGTGAATTACAAATGGTGTTTTGCCTGTGCCACCCACAGAAATATTTCCAACGCTAATTACTGATGCTTCAACGTTGTGACTCGTTAGTACACCTATGTCGAACAAGCGGTTTCTGGTTTGCACGACGGCTTGATAAGGAATACTTAGAGGCCATAACCAACCATGTGGTTTCATTATTCAGCTCCGGATTGCTCAATCGGGATATTCATACGTAGATCCAGTTTTTCTTCAAATGCTATCAGTTTCTGTTTAATCAGTTCGCGATATCCCTCAAGGGACTCAGTCTCAGAAAACCGTCTAGGAATAAATACTGGCTCCCCAAAACTAAGTACAGCTCGACTGAATGGTTTCATAATCATGAATTTATCCCAACTTTTTGCGCGCCAATTCCACTGTGATGAAAATAAAAGTGGAATAATCGGTGCTCCAGTTAACCGTGCCAGATGGATCACTCCATCATGCACAAAGTGCCTCGGTCCTGTCGGTCCGTCTGGAAACATGGAAACAATCCTTCCCTCTTTCAAATCCTGGAGAATAGCCTTAAAACCCTCCCGGCTTCCTTCACGTGGAGAACCACGTCGAATTACATAACCAAGTCGAGTCACAATTCTGGTGATAATTTCACCATCCATGTGAAGGCTGACCAGAGACACAATTCCTCTCTTTCTCAAGTGGAATATTGGGAGTAACATTCGTCCATGCCATATCGTCAAAATTACTCCGTTCCCGGCATTTGCGGCATTAGTTAAATGTTCACTTCCTTCTTCTTTGTAAAAACAAAGTACTCCTAGTAACCAGATAAAAATCGGTCCAAGAGTTTCAGCGATAAGCAGTGTAATCCTCTGCTTAAATGAATATTTAATGGTCTTGGTCACTTTTGAACTTCACTCTCTGATTGTCTTGCTCATCGTGATCAAATCTCGCAGCTCATAACCCAGATGCTGATAAAACCCGACCGCATTTATATTATCTGCTTCAATCCAGAAACTGTATTTGACAACACCCTTTTCTCGAAATTTGCGATCAAGTTTTTCCATCAGTATTTTACCGATACCATTTCCGCGAAAATCCGGATGAACCGCAAGATGATGAACTAATCCACGTCTGCCATCGAACGCTCCCATCACACAACCTTGAATTTCCCTATTTACGACAGCGACGAGACATGTGTCTTCATTTTGCAAACGCAGCTTTTCAAGCTCATCAGGAGTATCAGAGGCACCTAACCATATCCCGGACAATTCCCAAATTTGACGAAGTCTCTCAAAATCAGCCAAACTGCAAGGTCTAATAAGGATCTCTACACTCATTTCATATCCTGTCATCTATGCTTCCATCAGCCGCCGGGGGTGGAATGTTATCGAGATGTCTATATATCTCACCGACAAGATATAATGAACCTGTGACTAATACAACCTCGTCCTCCTCCAAATCTACTAATGCTGCCTCATATGCTTCAGGAGAACTGTTGAACACATCTGATGGAACCTCAAGATGGTCTGTCAACTCTTCCAGCATTTGTTTATCTAAGGATTTCGGGAATTGTAATGGAGCAAGGTATAACTTATCAACATTTGGTTGAAGTATCTTCAACATTTCCAGTGCATTTTTATTCTTCATGGATGCAAAGACAACTCTCCACCTATTCTTTGTGAAGATCTTTTTAACAGATTCTGCTAAAACACCTACGCCGAGACCATTATGTGCTCCATCGAGGATAACTGTAGCTCTATTAGTCTTAATATCCATCCTGCCAGCCCATTTAACGCTTTTTAAACCTGCGGTTACAGCATGAACGTCTATCTCAAATTTCCCATTTCTCAAAATTTCGATGGCAGAAAGCGCGGTTGATGTATTAATCAGCTGAAACTCACCATGAAGATTGATGTCAATTCCCACATCCCTAAACCATTCCCGAGTGCCAGTAAAACTTGAGCCTTTAGGAGTACTCATCGCGTTCTTGCACTCAGACTTTCCAGGAGCAATTACAAATTCAGAATTAACATTTCGCGCTCTTTTGGAAAAAATTTCCTGCACAGAAGGTTTTTGGGGGGCAGAAACTGCTGGCACACCTCTCTTTATGATGTACGATTTTTCAGAAGCTATTGCTTCAACAGTATCCCCTAACAACGCAGTATGATCAAGCCCAATTGGAGTTAATATGCTTAATATCGGATCCAGTACAACCGTGGAATCCAATCTGCCACCCAAACCGGTTTCTATAACTGCAATATCAACTCTACTTTTTGAGAAATCTAACAGGGCTATCGCTGTTAAATGCTCAAACACTGTCCTGAATGCAGCTTGTTCTCCGATTCTCACCAAATCAGGAACTGAAATGATTAATGACATTAGTTTAGCAAATCGTTCTTTTGTAATATCAGCATCATTTATTCTGACACGTTCACGAACTGTGATAAGATGCGGAGATGTGTAAAGACCAACCTTATATCCTGCTTTCTGGAGGATTGATGAGATGATCGCAGCTGTCGAACCCTTGCCTTTTGTCCCTGCTATGTGAATAGTCGGGAAATCATTCTGGGGATTTCCGAGATTGCTCAACATTTCACTAAACCTGGTCAGGTCATCAGTGTCAGTTTTGTGACGTGTCTCAGGAAGTCTCTCGAAATTGACTAAACTATTTAAGTATGCGACAGCTTCTCGGTAGTTCACGCATCCTCTCTGTGCATTTTCCGAACCCACATGAAGCCATAAAGGAATCCTCCAATATGAGCCCAATGTGCGACGTGACTGTTAATTCCAAAAAACGCATTAAAAAATTGACCAATTATCCACAGTCCGATGAATATCGCTGCCCACAATCGGAAAAAGATTGGAAAAATAATTAGGAGGAACAAGCATTTTAGTTTTGCTGTTGGATATGTGAGGAGGTAACCTCCCATCACACCGGCAACAGCACCTGATGCTCCGATAACCGGTATACCTGACATAAATAACGAAAAGAGCGCATGAACCAGATTTCCAGACAAACCGGCGAGTATATACATTCCAAGAAACCGGAAATGTCCGTAATGATCCTCAATATTATCACCAAACAACCACAAAAACCACATATTTGATATCAGGTGAAGTAGACCAGCGTGCAGAAACATTGATGTAAACAGTCCTTTCGGATTTACTAAGATCTGATTGGGAGTGAATCCATAAACTGCATACAACTCAGGGAGTTTACCGATCAACGCAGGTATCAAGTATAATACCACATTAACTGTTATCAAGAGAACAGTTACCCCTGGGTAGGTCCGGGTTGGATTCTCATCTCGGTATGGAAATATGAACATAACAAATCAGGCTATGCCGAACGGTTCTCCAGCATCGCTTCTGCAATTTGAACAGCGTTCGTTGCTGCCCCTTTTCGTAAATTATCCACGACGACCCACAGGGCTAATCCCTGCTGTCCACGATCTCGCCGAATTCGGCCAACATATGTTTCATCTTTGCCCTCTACATCAATGGGTGTTGGATAATCTCCATTTGGAGGATCATCCAAGACTTTAATTCCGGGTGCTGACGATAAGATTTCCCGAACTTCGGAAACTGAAACACTTTTACTGAAGCTTGCGTGAATTGCTATTGCATGTCCGACAATCGTTGGAACTCGAACACTTGTAACCCTGATTGGCAATCTCGGAAGATTGAGAATGCGTCTTGTTTCAAATATCATCTTTCGTTCTTCACCACTCATCACACCATCACCACCACCGATGTAGGGAATAACATTGTTCGCTATTCGGTGGGAGAATGTGCTTGAGGACTCTTCATGATTTTCCATCTCGCGAACTAATGCGTCAACCCCATTTCGACCAGCTCCCGAAACACTCTGAAAGGTCACCGCCGTAAAATCGCGCAATTTGTAAATATCATGCAACGGTTTTAGTGCTTGAACTACCGGGATTGTCGCGCAATTTGGATTCGAGATTACTCCCTTGTTCGGCATAAGGTCATTCAGATTGACTTCCGGGACAATAAGGGGAGCATATCGTTTGTTTCTGAAATAGGAGCTTTTGTCGATTACAATAGCACCACGTCTGGCAAACCTCAATCCCCAGCTCTTCGCAGCCTCAGTTCCTGCAGCCATGAAAACACAATCAAGATCAATCGGTTTACGCGGATTTAAATGCATCACAGGTGCTAAACCGAACGGAGTTTCAAGCCAGTGCTCATTGGATTGGAAAGAGTTAAATGTATGGAGCTCACCAACAGGGAAATTCCTCTCCTTCAGGACCTCAAGTAAAGTCTTTCCGACAATTCCTGTTATACCAACTATTCCAACTTTGAGCCTGAGTTTTTGTGTTGGAACCTCATCCATGAAAAGGAATGAGGATTGATTTACACCGACAAGAGTCTGATCTGTCGGTATTGTCTTTTCGGTTTCGTCGATCATTCTACACTCAAATTCTGAATAAAACAGATTCGCGTTTAAACATTTGCTGTACCAGTATCAGGCCAAGTACTGCAAGAACGAGATTTACCCCCATAGTCAATGAAGTAACTACCGGGTCAATACTTCCACTCAAGCCATCTTTGAGCATAAGAGATACATTAATTACAGGTATCAGTGCCATTTGCATGCTGGTCTCAGAGTCCGGCATCATAGATGCCATCGCCGGGAAAATGACAACAAACATCAGAGGTGAGATATACGTTTGTGCTTCTCTATAACTTTTAGCAAACAAAGCAAGCGTCATTAATAGAGAGGAGAAAATCGCAGCCAGCGGAATCATAGCGAGTAGCATTAAAAGAACTTCAAACAAACCCATGCTGAATTGCAGAATTCCAGCAACCTCGGGCATCGTTTTTAATGTTAGAACACTCGTTCCCGTCATACTCCCAACCGAGAGCATGGTTGTTACAACCGAAGCCGTAAAAACGGTCAAGAACTTCCCGAGAACTATGTCCATCCTCGAAATCCCTGCAACCAGTAAAGTCTCTAGTGTACCCCTTTCTTTCTCCCCGGCAGTGAGATCTATTGCAGCGTACATCGCTCCTGTCAGTGACATCAGGATCAAAATGTAAGGGAGGAAAGATCCTGCCAGAAACCGCCCCATCTCTTTTGGAGAAGCAACATTAAGCTCTGCAACGAGAAATGGTTTCACTACTTTCGGTGATAAATCAAATGATGCAAGAGCTTCTTCTGCTACGTCTGAGCGAAACTCCTGCAGCAACCGACTTACTTTCTTTACAGCAAAACCGCTTTGTGTTCTGGTTTCGTTTGAAAAAAGAGAAATGTGAGGTACAAATTCGATTGTATCGCCCATAAGAGCAGCATCAACTGCCCTCTGGAAATCATGAGGTATGTAGACGAAAGCCTCGATTTCCTTTGCCCGGATCATCTCAATGGCAAGCGTTGAATCGGCTCCGAGATTCAGCAATTGTACTCCATCAATTGCTTCGATCTTTTCTGCCAAATAGGTCGTTTTTTCCGGTCCCACAAAAGCGACAATTGATGTTTTTTCCTGGATTTTATCCACCTGATGCTTCATAAAAGCACCTGAACCTATCATCAGTAAAGGAAAAATCAGTATCGGCAGGAGTATCATTGAGAACAATGTACGTCTGTCCCGCAGAATATCACGCAGTTCTTTGAAGTAAACGACTCTTATGCTTTGAAGATTCATTTGATGATTCTAATTGTCAAGGTTTTCAATTGCAGCCTTCAGAGCCTCGATTGCCAAATCAAACGAGTGTTGTTTCTTTTCCGGAATACCGCCAATGTACTCTATCAGATCGTCAACGGAGAACTTACGTGCCTCTTCAATACTAAGTCCATTTATGTTGACTGTCAGCGAAGAACATGCAGCAATTGTACCTGAACAGGCACGTGCCCTGAATTTCGAGTCCCTTATCTTCCCATCCTCAACCTGCAACGTGAGTTTAATTCGGTCAAAGCAACCACCACCCTGGTGTTCAACTTCTGACAATGCATCATTGGGATCAAGTTCCCCGACGCCCTGCGGCATAGTAAAATGCTCGAGGTATTTTGGTGAATACGCCAATTTATTTCCTTAAATCAAATTCTAAGTAAAATTCCTTTTCATCGGACTGATGTAAGATAAGTATTAAAGTGTTGAGTGTCAAGGTGATGGCGGTTTTTTGGTAGGTGCTGCAAAATAGCTTAGGACAAAAATAACGTGAGGTTGGTTCAATCAAAAATCAGATTACTTTCATGGATGGAGTACATAGAAAGTGTTCTCAATGCGATCAGTTATCTTGGCAACTATTCATTGGAAAAACCTATTTTTATATATTTGGATTGATAGTTGAAATAATTTGATTTAAATCTGAAAATTTCCAATCTTCAATACGTTTATTTGGAAAGCCTTGATCTATAAATTTATTAAAGTTTTTTTCTTTAATTTCCTTTTGTGAAGTTGAATAATTTCCTTCACTTAGAGATTTTTCAAAATTTGATTTGAT